>NZ_JAWOTC010000039.1:0-49456 GCF_033338675.1 Vibrio sp. Vb1574 | reverse complement strand
GCGGGAGTAAAATTTATGAATAGCACATCTCACTGTTTTAAATTTCAGGGGTGTCGCACTTCGTACTTGAATCCAAGGCACATAACAAACTGTTCAAGAGGGATTCGCAACGCTTGGCATTTTCACCATGCGTTGATTTTAGTGATTAAGGCGGCTTGCGGCGGCTTTTGTATTGCGTTGCTCACCCCTTAGCTGGGCGTTAGCCTTATTACGGGGAATTGGAGCCCTCAGCAGAGGACTCCCGATATAAATCACTGTTTAAAAACGTGGTCTAAAACTGCAATATGATACGCATTTACTTGTCCCCAACGTTCATCAGGAACTTTATTGATCTTACCTCCAATTTTTTGGGTGTAAGCTCTAGCTTCCAAACCTTTAGCTTTTGCTAAGGTCAGAATGATTGGGATATTTTTAGAGTTACAATAAGCGATAACTGTGTAGTAATCCTTATCTCCAAATTTATGCTCTAATGCAGCATTTGCCGCTTTAAATGCATCGTCGGCTTTTTGATTGGCTTTTGTAACTTCGGCATTTGTTCTAGAAATGTGAGCTTGTGTATTTAACTGAGCCTTTTCTAAGTTGTTAATTCGTTGGTCATGTTGAACTAGCAAATTAGCTTGGTTTAATAGTTGCTCCGCCGATGATAGTACTCTCTGTGCTTCGAAATATGCATCTGCCAATTGTTCTTGGACTTGCCATGAAAAATCATCGGTAAATGCTTTTACCAACATTGAGTACCCACGTTGTGTAATTAAAATAATTCCAGATGGCGGAATAGGGTGTGGGTAAGAAGCTGCAAATGCTTGGTCCGTAGGCATTGCTATGAAGTAGTGTTTGTTCTTAAGCAACTTCGATTGGTTTGCAGTAAAAATGTTGTAAGTAGTGTTTTGAGAAACTCTATGTTATTTGTCAATGTCCCACAAGGTTAGGACACGCTCGGAGTTAAACTCAACGACAGGGATCGTAACCAAAAGGTCATTAATACTCAAAGGTCAAATATGGATATTTACCCAGAAATCGAATTATCTAAAGCGCAGCATAATGCAATTGAAGCTCTTAGAAACCAGTCGTTTCCTGAACATCAAGTTACTCGCTCTTACTATAAGCAACTCCCGCATATGAGAGTTCTGAATTACGAAGGTGATCAGTTAGTTGGTTACATGGGATTAGACTACAGAGTTGTTCGCGTTGGTGATGAAATTTATAAAGTATTAGGTGTGAGTGACTTTTGTGTCGAGAGCACAGTTCAAAGACAAGGTATTGGCACAAAAATGTTGTCTCAACTCAGCGAGTATGCGTCCACTAAAGATGTCGACTTCATCATTTTAGTCTCCGATTTGGAGCGTTTTTATGTGGCTAATGGTTATATGCGCCTTAACTCTCTAAGTTCTTGGTTGCGAGTTCACGAACATAAAAATTACGGTGTCGCTGTAGAGCAACTAGATGATTTATATGTTAAACCTATCAGCGGTAAAACTTGGGCTGTTGGTCATATAGATTGGTTAGGGTATATGTATTAGTCTGTAGTGGGCTAATAAATTGTTCAAAAAGAAATACTACACGTGGCATTTCCAATTAGCGTTTCTTATACCTTACGGGAGCGCTTTCCCACAAGGAGTAATATGTGATTGTAGTAGCAAGGTTTTCTTTTCCTCATGAAGCTCATATTGCGAGAGCAAGCCTAGATAGTGTCGGAATAGAAAGTTACATCGCTGACGAGCACACGGTAAATACTCAGTGGCTTTATTCAAATGCAATTGGCGGCGTCCGTCTGATGGTGGCCGAAAGTGATGCAGAAGATGCGAAACAAATACTTAGTAGCGATTTCTCAGAATCATTGGGAAATGAAGTTGACGTTGATGAAGAAAAAGACGTTTGCCCTAAATGTGGTAGTAAAGATCTATTTGCATTTACAAAAGGTAAACGCCCAGCTTTCTTAGTTTTTATTTTACTGGGTTTTCCACTGTTTTTTTACAAGCATGGTTATAAGTGTAAGCAGTGTGGGGAGTTTAGTGAAAAACTTTAAATCTTTAGATAACAAGGTATTAAAGAGATAATTTGTACTCGTAGTATTTTTACGATGAGTTATGTCGAGTGCCTATACAAGAAGTCAGAGTTACTGCTTGCTTACAAGCAAAGCATTATACGATAGTGAAGGAATAACATTGAATGAGTGAAATTAAAACAATAGAGCAGTTAAAAGAAATTTACGCAGAGCCAAGTGCGAGAGCTAAAAATAAAGCTCTGCCTGTGCTGGATGTTCATGCGATTACATTAATTAATAACTGCCATTTTGCAGTTCTAAGTACCGCTGATTCACAAGGGTATATCGATCTTTCTCCTAAAGGAGGGGAGTCTGGCTTCGTAAAAGTTTTAGATGAATCAACATTGTTGCTCCCTGATAGCTCGGGGAACAATCGTATCGATAGTCTAAAAAATATCATTAGTAACCCCAAGGTAGGGTTGTTATTGATGGTAAATGGTATTGATGAAGTGCTCCGTATTAAAGGAATCGCAAGTATTCACACCGACGCCAACTTGATATCTGCTTGCCCCGATGGAAGTAAAGATCCTAAGGTTGTTATCAAAATAGTCATAGAGAGTATGTATTTTCATTGTGCGAAAGCGGTGATGAGAGGGAAACTTTGGTCTGATGACTATAAAGTAAATCGCTCAATTCTCCCTTCATTAGCTCAAATCTTTAAAGATCAACAAAAGTTAGAAAGTAAAGCGCTTAATCAAGAAGAGATGTTGAAATATTACCAATCTAGCCTTTAGAACGAGCGTGGTAATATATTGAAAAGATAGAAAAATCAGGTTCGACCGTACTATGCGGAAGTATGGATTAGGTTTAGTGGGGATGTTACTGTCTCAATAGCGTTAGTTCACAAATAAACAATTGTTAGTCCAAATTTTAAAATGAAAAATGCAGGAAAATTTACTCTAGAAAATTACGTTTTGGCTAGTCCGGGAGTTAGGTGTGTTGGACAAATGATTGATCTTTTTGTCAGTTTTAGCATTTTTACTCCCGTTTTATGGGTCGGCTTAGAAATCGGTATTGAAAAAGAGCTTGTGCGCGCTACAGCAGTAACTGCGACTGTATCGTATTACCTTTTTTCTGATTGTTTACCAAATGGTCAAAGTGTGGGTAAAAAATTTTTGGGCATTGCAGTTATAAGTGCAAGAACGGGTAAAAAGTGCAATATTTTTCAGTCGCTCTTTCGAAATGTTATTACTCCATTCTTAGGTTTTATTGACTCAATTTTCATTCTTGGTAAAAAGAGGCAACGGCTCGGTGATAAGTTAGTGAGAACGGTGGTGGTAGTGCACTAGTTTGTTGAAAAAATTGATAGCGCTGAGGACTTGCGTTCAAGTCGGGCTTTGTTTTCGTGGTGGAGCAGCCATGCTTAGGTGGTAGCGTTACTCACATACTTAATGTAGCGTTGTAAGAAAATTGGTATTGGAGTCCAAGTTTTATGTCAGAAAAAGAGAAAATGTTAGCAGGTGAGCTTTATGACCCAAGTGATGAAGAGTTATTAAAGTTAAGGTTGAGCGCTAGGTTACTAACTGAAAAATTGAATGCTACCTCTGTTGAGCATAAACAAAAGCGAGTTGAAATAACTAAGCACTTGTTCGGCACAACAGGTGACGATATTCATGTTGAATCTTCTTTCAATTGCGACTACGGATCCAACATTCACGTTGGAGATAATTTCTACGCTAATTTTGGTTGTGTGATTTTGGATGTTGCGGAAGTTAAGTTTGGTGATAACTGTTTACTTGGGCCTCAAGTTGGCATTTATACTGCGACTCATCCCTTAGATCCTATCGAGAGGAACAGTGGTTTAGAGCTAGCAAAGCCCATAAACATTGGTGACAATTGTTGGATAGGTGGCCATGCCGTAATCAACCCTGGCGTAACACTTGGGAACAACGTGGTGGTAGCCTCTGGCGCAGTCGTTACAAAGAGTTTTGGAGACAATGTCGTTGTTGGTGGTAACCCAGCCAGAGTACTGAAGGAAATCGTCACTAAGCGATAATAAAGTATATGGACTATTTTGAGCCTGAGTTTAGGACTTATGATCAACTCACCCCAAGCTTTGATGTGTTCAGCGGTTACTTGTTGACGCACTTGAATGTCTAAAATTTGCTTCAATATAGAATCGTGACACGTGGCGCTTTTGCCGTGCGTTGAGCTTGTTTAAAAGTCTCATACGAAATCATTTGTATTACGTGTCTCACACTTTTATTGGATTTTCGTCACCAATAACAAACCAAAAGGTTGACCCCAAAATGTTAGTAACAAAGATTGAAACGGAACGATTAATTCTAAGAGAGCTAGTTGAAGATGATGCAAGCGAATTGTTTGATATCTTCTCAGACCATGAGGTCATGAAATATTGGAACACTGGCCCTTGGGTTTCAATTGAAGAAGCGCGAACATTTATAGCCAAGAGTACACAGGCCATGAATAGTAATACAGAAGTGACACTAGGCATCTTCCTAAAGAGCAATGGCCAACTTCTGGGTAAGATAATGCTGTTTAATCACGTGAAAGAGTCTAGGCGCGCAGAAATTGGCTTTGGCGTTAGTCGTCATTTCTGGGGTAAAGGCATTGTATTAGAGGCGGGAACTGCATTAATCGAACACGCATTCAAAACACTGAATCTACGTCGAATCGAGGCTGAGATAGATCCAGACAATGCTTCTTCAGGTAAAGTCTTGGAACGGTTAGGTTTTATAAAGGAAGGTTTCCTAAGGCAGCGTTGGGAAGTGAATGGAGTAGTCTCAGATTCCGCAATTTACGGGTTGTTAGCTAAACCCCTAGACAGCGTTTAGTATCCGGCCTTAAACGCATCTAATAGGTCTAGCCTGCTCGTGCTCTATACACAGCCTTACATTTGACGGTGAGGTTTCTTGAATTGACTTGGTGGTCACTGAATGTACTATCAAAGATAGGACTTACTGCAAGGATAGCAGCATGAGCGAGAAATTATTTTGGGTTAATCCCTACCAAACAGAACTTAACTCAAGAGTGAGCAATGTAGACGGAAATAAGGTTGAATTGGACCAGACTATCTTCTTTGCAGAGTCTGGAGGCCAAGAGAGTGATAAAGGAACGATTAATGGTATTCCGGTTTTGATTGCTCAAAAGTTAGGTGTTCGACTTATTTACACATTGGAATCCTCTCCAAATTTTACTCTTGGTGACATTGTAACTACGAATATTGATTGGAAGCGTAGATACGCCTTAATGAAGCTACACTTTGCGGCTGAAGTGGTGCTCGAGATGTTTTATCAGCGTCGGGAAGGCATTGTTAAGATAGGCGCGCATATTTCTGAAAATAAGAGTCGCATAGATTTCGAGTGGTCTGAAAGTATTGGCCCGCTATTGAAAGAAATTGAAACTGATGTGCAAGATTTGATTAACTCTGATTCAGTTATTATTAGTGACTTTTCCGATCAAGAGAGTGAAAGAAGGTATTGGAGAGTGGATGGGTTTGCGCAAGTGCCTTGCGGTGGCACTCACTTAAAGCGCACATCAGAAGTCGGCCAAATTCAATTAAAACGCAAGAACATCGGTAAAGGCAAAGAAAGGGTAGAGATAACCTTATGCTCGTAAGTCGATAGGGCATTAGAAATAGATTCCTAACACGTGGCATTTTAATTCATGGTGAGATTCACATTTGCGATATGATGGTTGAGATTGAGGGCGTGTTGGCTACTTCTTAACGAAACGCTACACGATAGGGGCGGGAGGATGATATGTCGAAAGTTACATTGAAAGGCTTTATTTTAGTTCCGGAAAAGGATCTAGAATTAGTAAAACATGCGTTAATAACTCACAAAAGGCTCACGTTAGAAGAGCCGGGCTGCCTTAGTTTTCTTGTGACTCAAAGCTCGACTAATCCGTTTCGTTTTGATGTCTATGAGGAGTTCGTCGACAAAGCCTCTTTTAAACAACATCAGGAAAGAGTTCAAGCCTCACATTGGGGAAAAGTAACAGCCAATGTTAAACGGCAATACGAAATCTTTGAATGTGTGCATGACTAATCGAATCGGAGTGATTTAGAGCGTTTACACTTTGCTTTTCATGTTGCTCTACGCTCTACTATGTTGCTTTATTCAGCTATTCACCTGGCTTAGTGTTCTTAATACTTTGCCGTATTAAATCTAGAAATTTTAATGGAAGTGTTATGTTTAGAGTTGTGTATGAATGGCGTGTGCCAAGTGAAAAAATGGATGAGTTTCAAAATATATGGCGTTCGACGACAGATTCAATTCATCAGTCAGTAGAAGGGGCGCTTGGTAGTTTTATGCTTCGTTCTTACGATGTACCGGAAAAGGTTTTAACTATTGCCAAGTGGCGAACACGTGAAGACTGGGAGCGGTTTTGGGGAACTAGTAACCCAGAAAAAATGAAGAAGATGAGTGAAATTGCAGAGCGTATTTCAGTTGAACCATTCGATGAAATTGAAGATAGAACTAAGTAGGGCAATAGAAACGTTAAAGTGATACCTAATGAACAGTTTGGCGGACAATATGAAAGACAACCTTAACCAAGGAATAGGGTTATGCAGATTTTAATCGTTGGAGGTAGTAAGGGTCTAGGAAGGTTCTTGGCTACGAACTTACAGGGTACAGAAATTTATGCGATTTCTAGATCAAAGCTAGTTGAGGAGGGAGTCGCTTCTGTTTGTATTGACGTTGATCCCGGTAAAATGCCAGATTATACGTGCTTCAAAGGTGTAGAGTTTGACATCATAGTTTATTTGGCGTCGATGTGGGGAGAGTCTTCAGAATTGACAACAAACGAACTGATTGAGTTTATGAATATTGGCCCGATTGGGTTTCTTAATCTAGTCAATGAACTTAACGCTTTAGGTTCACTTAACGATAAATGCAATATTGTATCTATTGGATCTACAGCCGAGCTTTCAGAAAGTAGTGAATACCCTGCATTCACCCTCAGTAAAAGATTACTCAAAGATATTTCTAGCCAGCTGCAAAACGTTTATCGTGATTACCGCTTTACTCACTTTACAATAGGTGGGATCGGGCATGCTGAAGAGGAACGTATTGAGTATTCGAGTGTTTTGGAGATTATAAATATGCTAACCAAGCTTGATCCAAACACATACCTTTCAAATATGCATATAAAGTCCAAGCTAGGAATGTAGCTCTCAAGCTGTATTACGTACCTGCTTCTATGGTTTGGCATCATGTGCATTCTTTTTATTGAGCTATGGTTATAACTCCAATGAAAGGAGTTTACTTATGTCATACATTGATGGGTTTGTCGCTGCAGTGCCGACAGCGAATAAAGAAAAGTATATCGCACACGCAAAAATAGCAGCAGAAATGTTCAGGGAGTTTGGGGCCTTAAAGGTTGTTGAGACGTGGGGGAGTGAAGTACCAGATGGTGAGATCACATCATTTCCCATGGCAGTAAACGCTGAAAGCAACGAAACCGTTGTGTTTTCGTGGGTAGTCTGGCCTTCAAAAGAAGTTCGGGACTCAGGGTGGCAGCGGATCATGGGTGATCCTCGAATGAGTCCAGATAATAACCCAATGCCCTTTGATGGAAAGCGTCTCATTTATGGCGGATTTGATGTTATTTTGGAGCAGTAAAATACCAAAGAATCTCAACTCGATTCGTGACACTTGGTGTTTTAATCAGTATTACGCTTCTGATGTACGTTCAATAGACTATTCTGCGATAAGTGTTGATAAAACTCCATTTGGAGGCTTAGAGTAAAAATGGAAGAGATAAATTATTCACTGATTGTCGTATCAGCTATCGCTGCCATCGCTAGCCCCGGACCTGCAACTCTTGCGATAGCAGGCACGTCAATGAACCACGGTCGGCGCTTTGGTGGGTATTTGGCTGCAGGTGTTTTAACGGGGTCTTTATTTTGGTCAACCTCAGCCGCTTTTGGTCTCGCAACCATACTCTATAGCAATGTTTGGCTTTTTGAAATTCTTAGATATTGTGGGGCATTTTATCTTTTATATTTGGCTTTAAAGTCTGTACATTCTGCCTGCAACATCGAGCAGCTAAAGTTACCCAAAACATACGTAACGACAAAGAAGGGTAACTACTTAACCGGAGTGTTAATTCACTTAACTAACCCAAAGGCTATTCTGTTTTTCGGTGCGCTTTATTCGATAGGGGTTCCTCCTAAGGCCAGTCCGTTGGAATTGTTGTCGGTTTTTTTTTGTTGTGGGGCTGGTTAGTGCTTTGGTTTTCTTTGGCTATGCTTTTCTTTTCGCGCATAAAAAGGTCAGACAAACCTATCTCAGATCCAAAGCAGTTTTTGAAGGCGTGTTCGCGTTATTTTTTGGTGTAGCAAGTATTAAGTTGCTGCTTAGTGAGGCAGGAAAATGAAGCACAAAAGGCTTGAAGAAATAAGAATAGATAATCTATCTGATTTGACGGTCTATTAAGTATACTAAGTAGCCGATTTGTTAACTTCCATAAGAGCTGCTGGCTAGAAAAAGCTTACAACCAAACGATGCTAAATATTATCATTCAAAGGGCTAACAAAGGCCCATAATTTAATTCGTATCACTGTTCATGATTGTGCTCTTCGCGCAGTGCTGTAGTATTAGTAACGTGTTGTTAATACTAAATATAACCAATTGAAACCTGGACGTTGCATTACTTGTAGTTCGATGAAATGTTATCCCGCAAGACGTTAATTTGGAGAAAAGAATGGATTCAAACTCACTATTATTATTTGTTGTCGCTTGTCTCGCTATCAACATGATTCCTGGACCTGATGTAATTTATATTGTTTCCAATACAATGAAAGGTAAATTATCTGCTGGGCTGAAAGCGGCTCTGGGGCTTGGTGTTGGTTACTTTTTTCATACACTAGCGGCATGTTTAGGTTTGTCAGCAATAATTCTGAGTTCATCTTTGGCTTTTAGCGTTGTTAAATGGTTAGGGGCCGCTTACCTAGTTTATTTAGGTGTTCAGTCATTACTGTCTATGTGGCGTGGAGAAAGTAAAATCGTTGAAAACAAAAATGTTGATAATAATAAAAATGTGTTTGTTCAGGGGGTTATCGTCAGCGTCTTGAATCCAAAAGTAGCGCTATTCTTTCTCTCGTTTCTGCCTCAATTTATTGATACGTCTGCAAGCTCAACATCAATGCAATTATTAGTACTTGGCTTGCTGTTCAGCGTACTTGCGACGACATGTAACGTTTTGTACGCCTCTGTGGGTAATTGGGTATTTAGTCGTCCACACTCTCAGCGTTATTCAAGAACTCTTGAAGGTGTTTCAGGTATTCTACTTATCAGTCTAGCGAGTAAAGTGGCATTTAGTGATCGTTAGATACAGGGCATTTTATTCTCGTGATTATTATATGGCTAATGTTTGCTCAATCCATGCGTTAAATGAGTGCTATTGCATAGGTTGAATCACAAATTTCAAAAATACCAATAAGTGAACGTATTTATTTATAGTATGGTTGGCGCGATTTTATCGTAGCTAGGTTAATAACATGAAAAATAAAGTAATTCTGTGTTCCGCATTCCTTTTGGGTTTGTCAGGTTGTGCTTCTGTTCCTACTGTTGATTCGACAGTATCAAATCAAATGAAATCATTTGAAGCACCTCAAAAGGGGAACGCAGGGATTTACATTTACCGAGAAGATGCTTTTGTCGGAGCAGCGCTTAAAAAGTATGTTTACGTCGATGGGGAATGTATTGGTGAAACCGCTCCTGGTGTATTCTTCTACCATGAGGTCGAAGGCAATAAAGAACATCAAGTAAGTACAGAGTCTGAGTTTTCTGAAAATCACTTAACTATCTTAACGGAAGAGGGCCGTAATTATTTCGTTAATCAATACATTAAAATGGGTGTATTTGTTGGTGGTGCGGGCGTAGAACTCGTAGACGAAAGCAAAGGTAAAGCAGAAGTACTAAAAGTCGACATGGCAGAAAAAGGAAACTGTTCTTCGATCTAGTTTTACAAACAGACCGCTTTTTAGATTAAAAAACACATTATCAATGTAACCCAACGCTTGATGAGATCCATTCAGCGTTGGGTTTTGTATTTTTGGCAAACAGTATACCTATTTCAGACCGCATGATTTGCCACCTCCTAGCTTGAGCCCACTTATTGTTCAAAGAATCTACTTGTGAAACGTGAATTTTCGAGAGGATTTCGTAGGGAGCAATCCTACAAACGCGATTAATAGATATGCCATTCCATCATTAACCTTGTCGAGTGTATTGCTAAACTAGGTAGCGGTGTGTCTCCTCTCATTAAACAAATAATAGGTATATCAGTTTTAGCTTCTATGCCTTTACATCATGCACTCGGAGCGCAATTTAAAATCAAAGGGCTAACACCAATATTAGAGAAAAATCTTGAAAGTCACCTTACACCACTAACGAAACTCTCTGTTTCAAACATTACCTCAAATCGACTAACGCAGATGGTTAATAATGCGTTAAACCCTTATGGCTACTATCATTCCGAGCTCAATGTTCGGAGATCAGAGAATGATCTCATCACGCTTGAGGTTGACGAGGGGGAGGTTATGTTGGTCAAAAAATCTAATATTGCTGTGTCGGGAGAGGCCAGTAACGATCAAGATTTCATCGAACTAATCAATCAAGCTCAACTTAAACAAGGACAGCCGTTGCTTCATTCTGAGTACGACACGCTAAAACGAAACTTGATTTCATTGGCTCAGCAAAAAGGTTACTTAGATGGACGTTTTATCGAATCGTCTTTGGAAGTCATTCCAAGTTTGAATCAAGCCCATGTGAATCTGCATTTCTCTAGTGGTTCTCGTTACCAATTTGGAGAGCTCTCTGTCCTTACGTCGGGTATCGAAACGGCTCGAATAGAAGCGATGAGAACATTTGAGTGGGGCGACGATTTTGACACTTTGAAATTGAGTCAATATCAGGCCGATCTCTCCAGTACTGATTGGTTTCGCAGTGTGGTTGTGAAAGCGGATTTCGAGGAGATATCCGATGGTCATAAGGTGCCGATAGAAGTGCTCGCAGAGCCGAATTCACGCAATATTGTGCAAGTCGGCGGTGGGTATTCGACAGACTTGGGGTTGCGCGCTTCGCTAAACTGGACCAAGCCTTGGTATAACGCACGTGGACACAGTTTTGAGGCACAAGCGTACGCTTCCAAACCGGAACAATCGCTATTACTTGGTTACAAAATTCCCACCCAAAATGTTCTAACGGATTACTACGGGATTCAGTTTGAATCTAAGCATGTCGACTATCGAGACACATCGAGTTTTTCTAATGATTTATCGTTTGAAAAACACTGGCAGTTAGACAGTGATTGGCAAAGCACCATGCACGTTCGTTATTTGCAAGAAAGTTATCAACAAGCGTCGGAGAATAACGAATCACAGTTGTTATTACCGGGGGTGACATTTTCACTGCTTGATCGCAAGAACGATCAATTAGAAGTAAGGCACCGTCACGTTTACTCATTGGAATACTCAGACCCTAATTTTTTCTCCGATTCTCGTTTGCTGCGTATTGAGGGCAATAGTGTTCTGTCTTGGGACATTAGTGAAAAACACAAGTTTCACTTTCGTTCTAATGTTGGCATTAATGTCGCTGACACTTTGAGCGATATTCCATCATCATTACGTTTCTTTGCGGGAGGTGATGGCAATCTTCGTGGTTATGGTTATGAGTCTATCTCTCCGAGAGATGAAAATGGCGATTTAACCGGTGCTCGTTACATGTTTACTGCTGGGCTGGAATATCAATATCAGGTCTACCGCCAATTGTGGCTTGGGGCATTTTATGATGTCGGTGATGCCTTCAACGATAGGGTGGATTGGAAAAGCGGTACAGGGTTGAGTTTGATATGGAGCTCAAAATACGTGCCCGTCAAAGTGGATTTTGCTTACGGTTTAGATGCTCCTCAAGGAGACCAATTCCGCGTTCACTTTTCGCTAGGCACGCAGTTTTAGCGGGCATTAAAAAGGCTCTCATCCTTGCAGATAGAGAGCCTTTTTAAGTCTTGATTGTTTAGAGTTCGAACTCACCATTCAGTTTCTTGAATATCCAGTTAGGCGCCTTATGCCATCCACCATAGTTTGGATTCTTAGTATGGATCTCATTCATTGATTGCCACTGAGTTTGGCCTTGTCTATCTCGAGATACTTGCCAAAACAGTTCATCTTGTTGTCGAGTTAAGTAGTGCATGACATGTTCTGCAAAAGCTTCGCTTTGGACCAACACACCAAATTCCACATTGAGGAAATCCGATCTTGGGTCGAAGTTTGATGAGCCGATATAAGTCAGCCGATCATCGAGTATCACCGTCTTGTTGTGATAATAAGTATCTGCATGGAAGTAATGGTCATCATTTTTCGCTTGGTTTTTGTACTCTAGTATATGAACGCCCTTATCCAACAAGGTTTGGCGATGCTCCTCGTAATAAGCCGGAATAAAGCCAGAATCATTAGAGGCAGACGAGTTCGTCATTAACGTGATGTCCGCTTTCTGCTCCATCAAGGTATCAATAAAGACAAATTCACCATCACTTGGTACCACATAAGGCGTTGATATCACTGCTTTGGATGCAGAGGTTATTTGTTGCCAAACTTGGTGTTCTGCACGTTTTCTAAAGTAGGGTTTGTTGTTTTCTAACTTGTTTAATGAGTCGAAAACGGGGGTGACTTGCGCAGTGATGAAGTCGGGACTGGTCAGGTGTTTAACCTGTTTTTCAACTTCCGCCAGAATGATGCTTTTGTCTTTCTCACCTTCATTAAGCGCTTTAGTAAACGCGGAATAGTTTGGGGTAACGTTAACGATGTTTTCTATTGGCGTAACATGCTCGCTGTCCCAAAGCTGTTGGTAGTTTTGGTCGAATGCTCGAATAATGCTGCCTTTGAACAAGACATCCATATCAAAGAAGTTGGCTTTACGGCTGTAACCAAAATAGTCGTCGCTAATGTTACGTCCACCTAGAATCATCCATTGATGGTCGACGTTGAAGTACTTCTCGTGCAGACGATTGTCCAAACGTTGTTGATGAGTAGAGAAGTTGACAGCGCGACCAATCCAACCTGACTTACGTGAATCAAACGGATTGAATAGACGGATTTGAATGTTGTCGTGAGCACTGAGATCAGCAAGCCATTTCTCGTTAAACACCAATAAATCATCGAGAGTGAGTCGAACTTGCACGCCACGATCTGCTGCTTGTTTGAGTTCATTGAGTAGCATCAAACCAAGCGTGTCACTCTCCCAAGAAAAGTAAGTCATATCGATGCTTTGCTGAGCATTTCTTACCAGCTCAACGCGACGCGCAAAGGCTTCCGGAGCGGTAGGAATTAAGTAAACTTTGGCTTGATGCTGAGTAGTTTGCCAATTGGCTTCAAAATCCGGTTCAACTTGAGGGTAGGGCTGAGCACAGCCAACTAATAGTGCACTGAAGATAAAGAGTAGCAGGGCACGAAGGGCGCTAGGAAACATGAGTCAACCTTCCTAATGATGTTCAAGGAATAAGGATGAAAAAAGCCAGCGAACTGGCTTTTAGGTATTCGGTAACGAGTTTTTAGTGGCTGAGGATGAAGTTACATGTGGCTAAGAATTAACCCAAGTTCCTCGAGACCGTTGAGGCGACCTTGGCGCAGTTTTGGATCGATGCCTGAGTGATGAGCATTGTCCCAGTCTTGTGTGGATTGAATGCCGCCATCGTTATCGACCAGCAATACTCGGTCAGTCGCGCTATTGTATTGGAAGTCCTCAAATAAACGTTCGCTAAACCACATACGAGAGAGCTCGTTCATCATTGCTTTGTCTTTGCTACCTGGGCGAACACTTGAACCATCAAGCTTTAATGCCTTGTTAAACACAAATGGTAATTCCGATGCATTACAAGAGCCCACAATACAACTGATGCTTTTGAGTAAATCACCAACGTCGAGATCGCCATTTTCACCTTTGGTGTTGTAAGTCCATACGTTGAATCCAGGTGTATAGTCAAAGTAGTAGAAGCTTGGCGTTGATCCTGTTGCTTCTTCAGTTGAAACCTTATGACGGTTTGGACCCGTGAAGAGCAAGTCATGCAATGTGGTTTTGAATTGCTGCATGTTTTTGGCCGCGCCATTCAGTTCGCTTTCATCGTTAGGGAAGAAGTCAGCCAGAGCAAGTAACTCCGTGGTTGAATCGGAGTTCCCCAAACCGAAGAACAACTTAGTCATCGCCTCATAAGCGGTGCTAGGTAGCAGTTCCAATAAGTCAGAAAGATCGAGTTCAATTGAAGCTGAATCGCTGAGTAATGAACGATATTCGGTGAGTAAACGGTTTAAGTTCGTTTCCGATTCTAGCCACTCCACCATGTATTCGACGATTAAGTTTTCGTCACCACTTTCAATGATTTCTGGCGCTTCTTGGCTCAAGATTTCAATGATAGTTGGGATCAAAAATGTCAGGCTCGGCAGCATGCCCAGAGTATTGCTTTCTGCACTGTTTGAGCCAATTACCGTCGGTACGATCCATTCACTCTCAATCGCTTGTTCAGTAAAGTGATAGCCTGGTACTTCTTTCACTAGAAACGCTGGTGGGCGATGCTCGATGTAAGGCGCAAATGGCATCAACGTAGCTAATGGGCTGTTGTCTCGTGTTGGACTTATAACCGGAATATTCGCAGCGGTCAGTACCCAGTTCTTAAGACGTTGAATAGGATCAAGCATCTCGCTCTGTACCTTCATGACCTCTTCAAGTGGTAGTAGCGTTAGATCTTCAACACTTTGCTCTGGCCTTTGGCTCTTGGCAACATCGTAACTTTTATATTCAAAGCCGTACGCGTTGCTTTGCATGATGGCACGCTGAAAGTGCTCACCTGCGATTGCAGCATCGCCTTTTGATTGCTGTAAAATTCCCACCGACATGGCACCCGCACCTTGCCCCATGAGTGTCACGTTTTGCGGATTGCCGCCGAATGCCTCTATGTTTTGTTGAACCCATTCAAGCGCGTGTTTTTGATCGCCTAGGCCAAAGTTACCACCCTCTGGGTTGTCCAAACCATCGACCCAAACACTGCCCAACAAGCCCAAGCGATAGTTAAAAGTAACAGCAATAAACGGGTTACCATCGTCAGCACCTTGTGCAACCACCATATCACCATGAATCAGCGGTTCTGAGCCAGCGCCGTATTCAAAGTCTCCACCGTGAATAAAGACATACACTGGCAAATCTGCGTACGCTTCTGTCCCTGCTGGTCGCCAAATGTTTAGGTTCAAACAATCTTCTGATTGCGTTTGTGCCGTGGTTTTTAACTGCGGGCACGCATCACCGAACTGAGTCGCATCAATATCGCCTTCAAGTGGGATCGCAATGCTGTGCTGAAAGCGGTCTGCTTGCGCAAACTGGATACCTTTGAACGCCTCTACTGCTGCCAGCTTTTCATCCGCATCAAGAGGGGTGATAACAAGGGACTCTTTAGTGGCTTGAATGGTCGCATCACCAATTTCCAAAGAGATTTGCTCTGGTGGTAGCGGTTGTAATGGCTCCGGATCGTAAGGAACGCTAGGTTTGCTTGAATCATCACTACAGGCAGCTAAGGCAAGAGTGATGGTAATGGCTAAAGTTGAGCGATTGAGTAAAGTCATTGTTATGTCCAAAAAGTCATTTGGTGCGTACACCGAAAATGTTAAACGGCATCTAACAAGCGACGTCCTGACGCTTTGGCATTAATCCGTGAATGGTTGGATGGCTTGTTGTATTGATAGCTGAAATGGTAGGGCATCGGCGACAGTTTCAATAATCGCCTTTGTAGGATGCAGTCCTACCATCGTCTAGGGGCGGGCTCTTTATGAGAGCTAGAAACGGTAACCAAGATTTAAGGTCACTGACTCTCGAGTTTCCCCTTTGTTATAGAGAAAGGTCAGGTTGTAGTTTTTGCCGATTTGCTTATTGAAACCAGTCAAAAACGCCCATTGATTAAGATCTACACCAATGTCGTAATCGAATTCGATATCACCGCTTTTTACATGCCCGTCCATTCGAGCGTCCAGCCCTTGATATTCTGCTCCGACAAAGAACTGCGTGCGATAATCGACAAGTTGATAACCCAACATCGGCTGTACAGTAACAATACCATCGCCCCAATCATCTAAGCCCTTTAAGCGAGTTTGCGAATAGGTACCAGTGACAGAAGCAAAGAATTCTTTATAGCCAACCGAAAGGGTTGTACCTATACCACGAAGGTCATATTCCAAATGCAACGGCACGTCTAAGCGTCCGCGACTACAAAGTGCAGATAAACCATCGCAAAACTTATCACCTAATCCTGGCAGTTTATCGTTCAGCTTATCTTTTATGTACTGGCCACCTTCACCCGTGTAGGAGGCATCAACATTGGCATCGACATTAACTTTTCCGATGTAACCAAATACATTCCAAAATGGCAGGATGTTTACATCGCCACGAAGCGTCATGCTCTCAGCACTCACGATGCCGACACTGTCTTCTGGATCAAACAGTTCATTAAGGCCGATGCCTTCAATCGTGAAATCATTAAATGGAATATTCATATCTTGATTTCGATACGCTAGCGATACACCAAACGGCAGAGGCAAATCGATACCTTGACGACGAACCATATCACCCATTAAAGGAAAAACGCGGTCTAGCTTAACACTGGCTTCTTGCATGCGTGGATCAGAGACCTCATTCAAGCGTTTTTCGTCTAGTACTTGCACGCCAAGCTTATCTTCATAAATCGCTACCGGTTTTACGCTGCTCATCATTTCGAGGGGTTTATTTTTCTTTGAACCAACTATCTTGGTGTTTTTACTGGCAATCGCAATTTTGCCTGATGTTAATTTCTGGAAGAGGATCTCTTGATCGTAAGAATCCACTTGGTAGTTGTGATGTGTGAACGGTTTATCGTTGGTAATGACCATACGTTTCGGTTCACCATTAACCAACTCAATATCAACGCTTAAAAAGCGAAAGTAGGCGATATCTTGAGGAAGACCGTATTTTGAGTAATTAAAACTGATGATCACATTACCATTCTGATCCTCTTTGGCTCTTACTGATGACGGATCAAAACTCTCCGCGTAGTTTCGAAGGCGGTATTCTGTTCGTGTGAAAGCTTCGATCTCATCAAGTACTTTTTCATTTTCATCGAGTTGTTCAGGGTTGTACTTGATACGCAGATCAATGTTGCCTTTGTTATCGGTGTTCTTAACCAAGTAGACGGACGAATCGCGAACGCTATCACCGATTTTAACACTTCGGTGGGCATGCTCGACCAAATGCTCGCCTTGAACTAGAGAGCTGATGGCCAGTTTTGGTAAATCATGACTGATACCGTATTTGTCGAACAGTGCTCGGCCTTGCTCGATTACTTCGTTGTAGGTCGTCGTCTCTTCAGCGGCGAAGCCAAAAGTGGGGGTAGTAAGCATTAGTGCGCTCGCGAGCACAGTAAGAGAAGACGTCTTGCCGGCGCGTAATTCAAAAAAACTCATGACAGTTTCCACTCTGAATAGTCTCAAACCTTCGAGACTCAGACAGTTAATGTGTCACTGAACTTCTTGTTCAGTTAGATAGATATGTTTGCTGTGATTGATGTTGTGAATGCATGGTTTTCGATTGCATTTCGTGAATCAATGAGAGGATTTTATGAGGTGAAGAGAGATTCCGTTAATCGCTTTTGATGGATACTATCCTCGCTTTATGGGTTACGAAGAAATAATGGCTAGCTCACAAACAAACAGCCCCGCATAGCAGAAGCAATGCAGGGCTTTAGTTTCAAGAACGGAGGTGACGCTTAGGCCGTGACGCGAACACGGAACAGATCAGTAAACAACTTGGCAATCATCAAAATGATCATAATGTTTACCAGCATCAGCAAGGGCGTTTCAATTCGATATGCTGGGGTTAAATTGAGCGCTCCTGATGTCAAGACAACCAATAAGTTAATACCTAGAATTCTGTGTACCATCAGCTTTAGTGTGGAAAATACCTTCCAAATTACGATGATGTTGATGAAGTAGAATAGCCCAAGCTGCCAAAGCTCGGTCATCATTGGCATTAGGAAAATGTATTGCAATAGAATCACCGTGCCAGTGCCTATCACACCAAAAAATGCATCTTTAATAATGCTTGGTGGCATAGTAGGAACGATTGAAGAGAACACGCCAGCTAGCATCGGAAAAATGAAACCTCCGGGTACGGGCAGATAAATCCAGATCAACAAAGAAGTGACGAACATGGATACACCTTGCAATACCTTTCTGCCGTCTTCATTCAAATGCTGGATAAACGTTCGATGCTCGTGATGCCAAACTGTGTTTTTCTCTCTTTGCATGACACAAGCAACGTGACCGATGAGCGACGTACTTGGATTTTTAATATCAAAGCTTTGAAGTTGCTGCGTTAGCGTTGGCCAATCGATCTCACGACTTTGCGATTTATCTGCTTGTTCTAGCAATCGGTCTTGGATTTGTGCCATCTCATTTAAACGCGCACGCCATAGCTGACGATGTTCTTTCAAGTGGTAGCTGCCAGTAAGTGGTAAGCCGACCAGTTGGAATAACTTTTCTATGTTGGCGCTGTTGGTCTCAAGAGCTTCAATATCTGTATCATTGGGCGATTTCATAGCGTTAAGCATCGCCTCTCTGCTGGTCTCAAAACGTTGAATGAAGTTTTGTTCTGTACTGACTGGCCAGACTAATCGGTACACAACAGAAAACGTGATCACACCAAGAATAGTCTCTTGCATGCGAAGAACAGCGAAGTGGAACGTTGCTTGACTATCAAATCCTCCCATACATGCGATGATGGAGCACACAGCAAAACCGATAGAGAACACATAACCATACTTTTCGTCGCTCGACATAAAAATGCACGCACCTAAAAACAAGGTGAAGAAGGTGAGAAACAAAAAGCGATCTTGAGAAAACGTCGTGATGAGGAAAAAGGCATAACCGATGCCAAGGAGGGTTCCTAATAAGCGATTATGACCTTTGTTTATTGATTGAGCGAAGCTTTCATTTAATGCCATTACCGCGACTGCGATCGCTGCCCAATACGGTTTCTCCCATTGAAACCATAAGGCAAGGCAGATCGCGATAACGATAGACAGCGCAGCTTTGATTGCTTCTTTGGTTGAGGCATTAAACATACATTCCACCGCATTATTGTTTGATGATTTTGATAGAGGCCGTCATACCAACACGTAGTTGAAAATCTTTCGGTAAGTGATCTAATTTAACTTTAATTGGAATGCGTTGAGCTAAGCGTATCCACTGAAAGTTAGGGTTCACATTGGGCAAAAGATCGTTACCAGTACTACCATCTTGCTTCGCAATGCCGTAGCCAATGCTTTTGATTTTTCCTTCCAGCACAGCTTCATTGTGCATCATTAAGGTCACGTAGGCTTTATCTTGTGGATCAACGCCAACTAAATCCGTTTCTTTGAAATATCCTTCGATCCAAAAGCTGTCTTCATCAATCAAAGCCACGACTGGGGAGTTAGCGACGACTTGAGAGCCGACGCGTAAGTTCAAATTAGTTATATAACCATTCGTTGGCGCATAAACTTTTGTGTAATCAAGGTTTAGCTTGGCTTCTTCAACATTGGCTTTCGCGAGTTCTACGTTGGCAACGGCTGTCTCCACTGCATTGTCTAGGTTATTCAATGTCAGTACAGGTACGGCGCCAGGTGTGCGCTTTTCTAACTTAAGTGCTCGCTGCTCTTCATTTTTGGCCTTTGCTAGTAATGCAATGGCTTGCTTTTGAGCTGCTAGCGCTTTGTGGTACGCCGCTTTATAGATGCTTGGGTCAATCTCAAACAGCAAATCGCCTTGTTTCACTTGCGAATTGTCTTCAACGTAGACTTGGATGATTTGTCCTGTCACGCGGGGGGTTATAGAAACGATGTGCGCGCTAACTTGGCCATCTCTAGTCCATGGGTTGTCAGTGTATGATTGGTAGTAGCTGAAAATCACGGTGCCAGCTGAACACAATAGTAGCAGTGTGATGAGATAACGTTTTATCACGGAATTTGCCTCAAAATATGGTAATGAATCGACCAATAACGCCAGTAAAAATCACAATTAGGCTTAGCTCAGCGAGCGCAGGAAATGCAACGTATTTGTGGAGTCCCAGTTTTATTGCAACGGTTCCAACCAAAATGGTGAGCATGTAAGCCAATGCAATAACCAGCAACAAGGGAGGGAAGTAAACTTCGCCCCACACAAGTTCATGTGGCATTGAGTTCATGGTGTTTTTCTCTATTAACTTGATGAATGTAAAGATAAGGCAAGTGATGGCATCAGTGATAATCGCTTTTGTAGGATCTAATCCATCAAGAGAAAGGTGTCATGCGCTATATAGAGGGAATAGCGCAACAAAGTAGCTTTTTGGACAGTGAACATAAAAATAAAATCATTTTGCGATTTATTTGATTTTCATTGAAGAACGCTAAGTTATTAAATTTTAGACAATTATTGATCGATGTTTGCTTGTGAATATGCGAAGTGATGGTTTCATCCTTCAAATGGGATTACGAGTTGTGAGTTTTTGCTCCTAATATTCGCTTCGAAGCAAACGAGATGCTTTTTAAATTAAATAATCCAACAAATATGAGTGACAGATTATTCGTTAGATTATTTGAGTTTTATATTTATTAATAAGAGTAAAATTGTCATGGAAATTATTTCTAACCTTTTTGACATGGCACCATTTGTTGCTCTCTTTATTACGCTCTCTCTCGGTTATATGGTTGGTAAAATTACCATTGGTCGATTTGTTCTTGGCGGTGTTGCCGGAACATTATTAATGGGTGTAATTATTGGGCAATTTGGTGTTCATATTGATCCCGGCGTAAAAAGCATTTTCTTTGCGCTCTTTATTTACGCAGTAGGGTATCAAGGTGGTGCGCAGTTCTTCAAAGCATTGAACTTTAGAACCATCAATATTCTACTTTCTGCCGTGGTTATGACGGTTTCAGGTCTGCTTTGTGTGTTAGCGGCAGCTTGGATGTTTGATCTAGACAGAGGTACGGCAGCAGGCCTTGCAGCTGGTGGTTTGACTCAATCGGCAATCATCGGTACAGCGGGTGATGCGATCGCACGTCTTGGTGGTGTGACAGAAGAAGCGAAACACCTAATGCAGACCAACGTCGCAGTAGGCTATGCAGTTACGTACATCTTTGGTTCGCTTGGTCCAATTCTTATGGTGACATGGGTATTCCCAACACTGATGAAGTGGGATATCCGAGCAGAAGCGATTGCTCTAGAGGAGAAAAACTCAAACGGTAAGCGCGATCTAGCGCCGGGTGAATTCAACGCAGTAACCGCGCTGGTTACACGAGCATTTAAAGTGAGCAAAGATGGCGGGCTAGCAGGCAAAACCCTAGCTCAGTTAAACCAACACGCTCTAGCTGCTTGTATTGAATTGATTCAACGTGATGGCAAAGTGCTAGAAGTGGACAAATTTACAGCACTGAAAGAAGGGGATGTCATTGTTGTAACAGGTCGTCGTAATGCGGTACATCAGCTGCAAGATGGTTTGGCTGACAACGAGATTGCACTTCCAGAAGGCTATGAAGTTATTGAAGAAAACCGTCAACTGATCGCAGACAACCGCAAACTGATTGGTAAGTCGCTGCAAGAGATCAAAGAGGCTTCGAACCAAGGTTCAATGCGCGGCATTTATGTGACAGACTATATTCGTGAAGGCAACTCAATTGAAATGACGCCGGATCTTGTGGTGAAGAAAAATGACGTCATCCAGCTTACAGGTACCGCAAAAGACATCAATCGCGTTGAGAAAAACATTGGTCAGCGAATGGGCTCAGCAAACGTGACTGACTTAGTCGTGCTTGGTATGGGCATGGTGGTGGGTCTATTAATTGGTCTAATCAGTTTTAAGATTGCTGGTATTCCCGTCACTATCGGTTCTGGTGCAGGTTGTTTGATCTCAGGTTTGATTGTGGGTTGGTTGCGTAGCCGCAATCCGCATGTTGCTCAGTTTCCTGTGGGGGCCGCGAACTTTATTCGAGATTTCGGTTTGGCAGCATTTGTGGGCATTGTTGGCCTTGAGGCTGGGCCTCAAGCGGTCGACACCATCAAAGAACACGGTATGTCTCTGTTGTTCCTTGGCATGGGTGTAACGATTATCCCTCAGATTATTTCGTTCTTCTTCTCATATTTTGTATTGAAGATTAAGAATCCAGTTGAAGCACTTGGCTGTGTGACAGGTGGACGAAGTGCGAACCCAGCATTTGCGGCTTTAATGGAAAAAACAGGTAATGCAACACCAGTATTCTCATTCACCGTGACTTATGCAGTCGCCAATGTACTGCTTACCCTATGGGGTCCAATTATTGTCGGCATTATTACTTTAAACGCAGGCATGTAATTTAAATAAATTCGAACACTCTTATCGCCTAATTAAATAGGCGGTAGGGGAAGTATTATCCAAATTTTACTAAATAATAAATTCAGGTAAATATTATGACTACGCAAAATACAACAATTGATTTTTCAAAATTTGCAGATTTAAGCCCATTTGAATTAAAAGATAAACTTATTGAAGTGGCACAAACTGTTCCTGACCGCGATTTATTAGATGCAGGTCGTGGTAATCCTAATTTTCTTGCGACACTACCGCGTAAAGCGTTCATTCGTTTGGGTGAGTTCGCAATATTGGAAGCCGAGCGCACTTATTCATACCTAGATGGTGGTTTCGGTGGCATTCCAGATGGTGTGGGCATTGTTGAACGCTTTGACACGTTTGCAAGCGACAATAAGAAAGACCAAGGTGTGCAGTTCTTAGAAAAGTCGCTGAGCTACGCAAAAGACCGTTTGGGTCTAGAGAAGCAAGCTTTCTTGAATGAACTGGTTAATGCATACCTTGCATGTAACTACCCAGTGCCACCACGTATGTTGACGAACATCGAAACCGTTGTGAAGCAGTACATCGCAGAAGAGATGTACGGCCCAATGCCAATGACAACAGACTTCGATCTGTTTGCAACGGAAGGCGGCACAGCGTCTATGACGTACACGTTCCAAACTATGTTCAACAACGGTCTGTTGAAGAAAGGTGACAAGGTCGCGCTAATCACTCCAATCTTTACGCCGTACCTAGAAATTCCAGAACTGAGTGAATACGAACTGGAAATCGTTGAACTACGTTTGGATGAGACAACATGGCAGCTGCCGATGTCTGAAATCGAAAAGCTTGCAGATACAGGCATCAAACTGCTTTGTGTCGTGAACCCAGCAAACCCAGCGTCTGTGAAGTTCTCGGATGAAACTCTGGATAACCTATCAAACTTCGTGAACAACGAACGTAGCGACCTATTCATTGTGACTGACGATGTATACGGCACTTTTGCGGACGACTTTGTCTCACTGTTTGCGAAACTACCATACAACACGCTTTGTGTGTACTCGTTCTCTAAGTACTTCGGTGCAACAGGCTGGCGTCTAGGCTCGATTGCAATTCAACACAACAACGTGTTTGACGATGCAATGCGTAGCCTTCCTGAAGCGCGTCAACTTGAGTTGGACGATCGTTACAAAACGCTGACTCCGGAACCGCGTGAGATCAAGTTTATTGACCGTATCGTTGCAGATAGCCGCAGCGTAGCACTTAACCACACAGCAGGTTTGTCGCTTCCTCAACAAGTTCAAATGGCGCTGTTCTCATTGAATTGTCTGATGGACTCAGAGAAAAACTACAAAGAAGCATGTAAACGCATCATCCGCGAGCGTTACAAAACTCTGTACAAAAACATGGGTGTAGAAATTGAAGAAAACAAAGATCGTGTGGACTACTACACACTGCTTGAGCTCGACACTCTGGGCGGCAAATTGTACGGACCAGCATTCGTTGAATGGTTCAAAGCGAGCGAGAAAGGCAAAGACTTCCTGTTCCGCCTTGCACATGAAACCGGCGTTATCCTACTTCCAGGCCAAGGCTTCGATGTAGTGCATGCATCAGTTCGAGTTTCGCTAGCAAACCTTACTCACCACGAATACGAGCTTATCGGTCGTGCAACACGCAAAGTGTTGGATGAGTACTTTGCTGAGTTCAAAGGCTAATGAATCCAACCTGATTAAGAATAAGCCTCGGCGTTGTCGAGGCTATTCCGACCAAATAAGCACAGTGCGCAATATTGTGTTTATTTAGTCGCCAAGCTAACAAACTTCTCAATTAAGAGTGACTTATGAAAAGCATTATTTCTATTCAATCTCATGTGGTTTATGGCCACGCAGGAAACAGTTCTGCCGTCTTCCCGATGCAGAGAATGGGCCTCGAAGTCTGGCCAATTCACACGGTTCAGTTTTCAAATCACACTCAGTACCAGCAAGGTTGGACTGGACAGAAGTTTGGGGCAGATGAAATTCATTCTCTAATGAGAGGCTTAGATAACATTGAGAAGTTAGGCGAATGTGGCGCGATACTGTCCGGTTATCAAGGCAGCGCAGAGCAATGTCGAGCGGTGGCCGAAGCGGTAAGTTTAGTCAAATCGCGTAACCACAGTGCACTTTATGTGTGTGACCCAGTTATGGGTGATCCAGACAAAGGTTGCATTGTGGCAGACGGTGTCAAAGAAGCGATAAGCCATAGCTTGTTGCCCATCGCTGATGTGATTGTTCCTAACCAGTTTGAACTGAGCGAGTTAACAGGTGTGAAAATTGACTCTCTTTATGATGCGGTCACTGCATGTAAAAAAGCCTTAGAGTTAGGACCGAAAATGGTATTGGTGAAACATCTGCATGCTCTAACAGATGACGCCTTCAGTATGATTTTAGCGACGCCGAAAGCAAGCTATTTGGCCCAACGCCCTAGTGTTGAATTTGCTATGCAGCCAGTCGGTGTCGGTGATTTAATTTCTGCGATTTTTACCTCTTGTTTGGTGAAGAAGATGTCTCCTGTCGCAGCCTTTCGTCATACACATAACGCCGTTTACGGTGTATTGGAGATCACCAAAGGCTATGGCACATGGGAGCTACAGACGATCAATGCCCAATACGAATTTGTCGAACCGACGCATGAGTTCAACGTCGTGAAAATTGCTTAGCGCAGTACCTAATTAACGGAGAAGCGTAAAGTTAGCATATAGAAACTTGGCATAATTGCTTTGATGGATAGCATCCTACAATCGCGATTATAGGGTTTAGCCGTGCCTAGCTATAGTAGCTCCACACAACGAAACGGACTTCATTTTGACCCAATTAACTTCAAACTGAGTCTCTGGTCATACGCCAGAGAACATTAAATGAGACTGATTATGAATCGTTTAATTTCCTCTGGTGTGACGGTTGTACTTTCGCTGCTGATAGTAGCTTGTAGTTCACCCCATACGCTGGATGTTCGTGTTTCTCAAAGCAACTATAAAGATGTCGAGATCGCGAGTTCGACACCAAATGAGCCACTTCGAATGTGGGCCAATGAAGCTCCGGATTTTCTCTACTCGTCGCACAATCAAACCACACCGATCAAAGTAGAGGGTGAACAGCTCAATATTTTGGCCTTATCGGGTGGTGGCGTAAACGGCGCATACGGTGCCGGCGTTTTGATGGGGCTGCAGGAAAAGGGGGAGCTAAAAGATTATGCCATCATTACTGGAGTCAGTGCGGGTGCCCTAATCGCTCCTTTTGTTTTCATTGGCGGTGATGCGATGCCAAAGATGAAAGAAGTCATGCTCAACATCAATGATAAGAATATTTTGGGTAAGAAGAACTTCTTAAATACCCTGTTTAAGGACGCGTTTACCGATGGTGAGAATCTCTATGATTTCATCGCAGACGCTTACCCTGAGCCCATGATCGAGGCGATGGCGCAGCAACACCGCAATGGTAAACGCCTCTTTATTGGCAGTACCCATTTTGATTCAGGCGAACTGGTGATTTGGAATATTGGTGCGATTGCGAACAGTGATTTGGCGGACAAATCTGAACTGATTTACAAGGTGCTTGCTGCGAGCGCATCGATCCCTGGTGTTTTCCCTCCACAATTTATCGATGTTGAACATGATGGAGAAACTCTTGAGGAGTTACACGTAGATGGTGGTCTCGCAGCGCAGGTGTTCTTTAATCCGTCTAACTTCAACTATCAACAAATCTCAGATGCTTTGGGGTTAGAAAAAGCGCCTCAGTTGGATGTGATTCGCAATGGTGCGTTAAAAGCGCCGTATCGTCCACTAAAAGACAAAGGTTTGGACTTGGTATCGAAAAGTGTCTCAAGCCTTACGCTAGCGCAAACTCGTGGTGATCTCTATCGAATGAAATACATCAGTGAAATCAACGATATCGAGATGCAGTTTACCTACATTGATCAAGATTTCAGATACGCCAAAGTAACGAAAGATATGTTCGATCACCGCTACTTGCTGACGATTTACGAATATGGATTCAAAAAAGCCACCCAAGGGCAACTTTGGGTAACTGAACTCCCTTAATACAGGAAAACGATACAATGAAAAAAGCCGTTCTTACACTCATGATGCTTACCGCTTCCGCGACTGCATTCGCCCAAAGTGGAGCCCATCTTGACCAGCAAAAAGTGGATAGTGATATGCAGCAACTGTCTGCAATCAAAGAAGAAGGTGCAGCCTTTATCATGATTGACGAGAACTCGAGTTACGTGGCGGTCGAGTTCGTGGGAAAGTGGGAAGAGATCAACAACTATGTGTCACACAAAGAAGCGAAACAACGTAAATTGGAAAAAGTGAACAAGCAGTTCGTGTACGCTCAGGTCGGTGAAACGTTGGAGTCACTTGAGCAAAAAGTCGTTGACCACATTTACGCTGATCAACCTAAGTATTTTAGTGTGGATGTTTACCGCGATTATCATGGTGACTCGGGTGAATTTAACTATTTGGCTCGCGTCGTTGAGTACAACTAAGTTAGAGAAAACCTACTGAAGCTAGTAGGTTTTTTTGTGTCGTCGAGAAGGAATTCAAACGCAGATTGTTTCCGTTACCAAGTAGCAATTCTACGATCTTGTGGTAATTTAATTAGATAACTCTAAAAAGTAAGCACAACCTATGAATTTTAGTTTTGAACAACTTCTCGCGTTCGTAACCGTTTATGAACAGCTTTCGTTTAGTAAGGCGGCGGTCAAACTCAATAAGCACCGAACCACAATAGGGCAGGTGATTACCAATCTTGAAGACCAACTGGCGGTCAACCTGTTTGAGCGAGTGGGGCGCTCGGTAGAACCGACAGAAGATGGTCATCTTCTTTACCACTATGCTAAGCAAACCATCGAACAAGCACGTACTTTCGATAAAGTCGCATTAAGTCTAGCTTACGGTGGGTTAGAGAATGTTAGTATCGCCTATTCAAGCGCTATACCACACCGTTTTCTTGTATTGCTTCGTATTCAATTAGCAGCAGATTTTCCGATGATGCGAGTTAACTTTCTTGTTCGTAATCGCAACGAAATTAAAGAGGGTTTACAGAATGGTGAGTATCAATTCGGTATTGTCAATGTACATGATAGTCGAGCAATACATAGTTTGGATGCGACGTTTTTAGGTCATTTTGAATTTGTTCCTTTCGTCCAGAAAGGTGGTGAACTCGCTTCTGTGGCACCAGATCGAGTATTGACAGCCTTGAGGAATAGTAAACAATTTGTACTGCGGTCTCTTATTGAAGAGGGAATGGGCGAAAAAGTCATCGTAAGTTCGAACCATGAAGAGGTCGACCAATTGGCCCTTGTAGTGAAAATGGTTGAAGCAGGTTTAGGATGGGCGATTCTCCCCAGAACGTTTGCCCATTCGGAGTTTTCTAATAATCATATAGAGCCAGTGGAAGCTTCTGAATTATTGGAAGGTTTTAAGTTTGGTTTTGGCCTATGGTGCCAACCCTCTAAGCAAGTCGGTGATGTAAAAAATTCAATCATGAAGGTCGTTACAGAATACCGAGAGAAAATAATCCGCGATATGACTTAGCGGCGACATGTATCTTGCTCATCCCTATCAACAACAAGACTCAATGTGAGTCTTGTTTTTTTGTGTCTGAAAAACGTTATCTTTCTAGCGAAGACTAATGTCTATTGGAAGGATATGACCCTCTATATGAGAGTATGGAATCCATACTTTTTGGCTTAATCTAATCTCGCTCAATGGGTAAGCCCAGAGCAAAAAGTGTTTTTACCATATGTCCGCTGCAAGGACGCAGATTTTCAGCCGGGTTTAGTTACCCGGCTTTTTTTATAGTAATAGAAAATGTCAGCTATCACCCCAAGCTCTCTGTTACAACTGGCTTGTTACTTCGCTTAGCAATCCAGTACGCAACGCTACCCCAAAGCACAGTGAGTGCCCAAAGTGCTGTCCAATGTGGAGCGACTTGTTGCCAGGTTGCCCCCATTTGGTTTAGTGCTAAGAAAGCTTTGATCGCCCAAGTGCTTGGGCTTAAATCAGCAATCCATAGTAAGGGAGTAGGTATGGCTTCAATCGGCCAAATAAAACCAGCCAAGAAAATAAGCGGCATAGAGCTCACTAAGACGACTAAGGTGACAAGTTCACGCCGAGGTAATAAGTAGCCTAGCCAGAAGCCTAGTCCGCAACAACCTAAAAAGAAGGGGAACAACATAGCCAGCAATTCGCCCGCATTGGCGATATGGTTTACGTTTAAGCGTTCGAAGCTAAAACCAAAATAATAGGCGCCGAGTAAATAATAAATTGCCACAAATACTAACGTTCTCACAAGCAGCAGCGATCCCTTTGATACTTGTGACCAATAGCCACGACCATGACGCTGTGTTCCCGTTTGTAATCCAACCGCCATGATCAACGTTTGTTGTAAAATCAGAACAAATACTGCCGGCACTACGTATTCGATGTAACCCATGGTTGGGTTGAACGTCGGTTTCATATTAAGCTTAATAGCAGAGTAATTATGGTTAGCCATACTCATGGGCACACCATCTATCACCATTTTACTGACTTTCACTTGGGCCCCTAATGTGCCTCCCGCTTGGGCCAATCCTTCTACCACGGTTCCGTACACGAGAAAATACGAGGCGTCCGCAGCGTAGGCTAGAGTCGGGCTTTTACCTAGCATTAGGTCTTTGTAAAAGTGTTCCGGTATGACTAAAAAACCGGTGATCTCTCGTTGTAAAAATGCTTGCTTTGCATCGGCAATCGTATGAAGTCGAGTGACTACGTTGACTTGCGGAGTGGCATCAACCATACGTTCCAGCTTTAAACTCGTCTGACTACCATCTAGATTAACAATCGCGATTGGTTGTTCACGAGGCGTTTGTTGTGCATAAGGCAAAGGGTATAAAAACGAGTAAAATACGACACCACCAAACACGGTCAACGTAACGACTGGATTGGTTAGAACGGCCTTAAGTTCCGCTTTAATCAGTTGCCACAATGTCATACCGCCTCCTTCGCCTGGCGTGTTGATGAAGCTGTTCGATGTTTACCCATCAAGGCTGCGGTAATGAGCAGGGGCACAACGTAACCAATCATAGGCCATAGCGAGCTTAAAGATTGTGCGGCCGATGCTCCATAGCTTGCTTGACTCACTTGTACTTCAATGTAATGGGTAATCGGCAATAATGAACGCCATGCATAAGCGAGCGTGTTCATGTCAGAAACTGGGAATGTAATTCCCATGAACGCGAAACTTGGAGCCGTAAACGCGCCAGCAAAACTCATCGCACGTGCAGGATCCATCGACAAGAAGAAGAACAACGCTCCCATAATGATACAGGCGATAACCGTCGCCAATTGTGCTAGTAGCATAACCACAAAACTGCCTTCCATTGGCCAATCAAGCACGGAATAAAACCAGTACAAGAACAACGCACCTTGCGCCATAAAGACCGGAATGTACTGACTTAATAGGGTAGTGAGCCTGGCGTATGGCTTTTCGCCCAAAAATGCAAAGCCATTCTTTCCACCATAAATGCGAAAGTGCGCGGCAAGAATCAAAATAGTGCTTACTACAATACATATTTGCCAAATGGCTGGCACGATAGCCGTTACCAAAAATTGTGCGTAGTTATTGTTACGGTTAAATAATGCGGTTATTTGTGTCGACACTGGTACAGCCTGTCCAGCCGCTGCTAACGTTGTGGTGTTACCCTTAGCCAAGTTTCCCATTACTTCAACCTGAGCGTCGAAATAGCCTTGTGCTTGCGCAACGGCAGAGTTGATCAGTTTCGCTACCAAAATGTACTGACTGTTGTAAAAGACAGAAAGTTGAGGTTGGCGGTGCTGGAGAATATCTTGGTCGAACTTAGATGGGATGACCGCGTAAGCATAGATATCGCCTTCAATCATCGCATTTTTTGCTTCGCTTGCACTGGTGTAGTGATAGTTAACAGCCAGGCTCGACGACGCATCCAAAGATTGAATGAGCTTTCGAGAAAGTTGGGAATGTTGTAGATCAACCACACCGATTGGCAGATCCCGGGCAATGCCCGCAGAGAACACTCCCCAAATCATCATCGCGAGCAAAATCGGTATCCAAGTAAGGCACGAAAGCAACCACTTGTCTCGTCGTAAGATATGCCGCTGTGAAATCTTAATCGTCATAGCATTAACCTAGTGGTTGTGATTAAAGTTCAACGACAACACTCATTCCCATACGCAGTTCAGGTTCGGGTTGAGCTGGACGAGCTTCTACTTCAAAGGTACGAAGATCAAAACCTTGAGAAGCATCGGTTGCTCTCCACGTTGCAAAGTCACCCATAACGGCAACATGCGTTACTTTGAACTCAACATTTTTATTTAAGGCAGGCAAATAGGCATCAAAGGTTGCTCCTTTTTTAAAGTGTTGAAGGTAATCTTCACGCACATTCAGTGTCGCCCAGGCATCTTCTGTATCTATCACAGTAACTACTGGGAAGCCCTGAGGTGCTAATTCACCACTTTGAAGCAGAACTTGAGAGACTTCGCCGTCGAACCAGCTGTAGATCTGAGTATCTTTCGCATACGCTTCTACTTCGGCTACGGCACCTGATGCCATGCGCGCTTTTTCCGCCGCAGCCACTTTGGTTTCACTTCTAGCGCCTTCTTTTGCCATTTCATACATTTGAAACGCAGCACTTTCTGTGTATTTCGCTGCTTGCCATTGAGTTAAAGCTTCATCGCGTTTTTGTTCTGCAACCACGCCATCGTTATAAAGGTTATTCACACGATTGTAGGTTTTTTCCATTAAATTCGCAGCGGCTTTGGCTTTCATCCACTGATCTTTTGCTGCTTGGATTTGTTGCTCACGTGCGCCTTTCTCAGCTTCTTGAGCTAAGGCGTCCGCCGCTTTTTCACCTGCTTTTGCTTGTTCTAACTTCGCTTCAATTTCAGGACTATGAAGGGTAAAAATAAGCTGACCTTTCTCTACATCGTCGCCTTTACGGACCATGACCTCGTCAATACGGCCTGGAACTTTTGAGGAAATGCTGTACTGCTGGGCTTCAATCAATCCTTGTAAGCGGATCGGTTCTGGTTGATAGGCTTGGTAAAATTGGTAGCCAACCCAAGAGACAACACCCAAAGCACAAAGTGAGAGTAAAACGGGTTTTAGTGATTTAGCTGCCATGATTTATTTCACCTCTTTGGATGTTGAAGCAGGGATATAAGCGGTATTTTGATATTGTTCGAAGCTGTTCATTTCACTGCTCAATGCGAGTAGCTTGGTTAAAGATATTAAATAGCGGAAACGCGCCGCTGAACGTTGTGTTTCTATACTCGCGACATAAAGTTGTGCATCCACAACATCCAGAGAAGACGACAGACCCTGAGTAAATGCTTTTTCACGCAAGCGCAGATTTTCGTTAGCGAGTTCAATGCTAGATGCGAGCCCTTGTACTTCATCAATGGCTTGCTGAGCCTCCAAGTATGTCTTTTGGACTAACAGCGATAAGTCTTGTTTGGCTTGGGACTTTAATGAATCGACCTGCGAGACGACGCTTTGAGCGGCTTTGACTTTTTCGCTTCGCCCTGATGATTCAATCAGTGGAATGCTGACACCAACACCAACTAACCAGTCAGGCTTCATTTGGCTTGCGAGAGAATCGTCTTCATACAAGCTGTAGTCGCCGTAAAGATAAACTTCAGGGTAGTATTTCCCTTTTTCTGCTTTGATTAAGCTAGAGGCTTGTTTGTGTTTAGCGCTCAGAAGTTCTAACCCCGGATAGGTAAGCAGCGTTTGATCGACAAAAGCGCTAAGAGGGGGAAGACTGTCGTTGATAAACAAAGATTCAGCGGGCTCTACGGCATCATCTTGCGCGAGTAATTTACCTAATGCAGCCTGAGCGATACTCAAATCGCTGGCTGCTTTACGTGTTTCTACAGATGCTTTATCTAAAGAAGCCTCGGCTTGCAGGCGCTCAACGTGCGCGATTTGTCCTTGCTCTTCAAGCTTAATGGCAAAATCTCGATGCTTTTTTAGCCCAGCTTCAACCGCTTGCCGCGTTGCGAGTACTTCCTTTGCCAGTACGACAGAAAAGTAGTACTTCGATAAATCTTCAAAACGCGCTTGTTGTTCCATTAAAAGCTGACTTTTCGCCTCATCCGTTTTGCCTTCTGCTGCTGATTGAGCCGCAGAAATTCTACCACCAGTAAAAATTGGCCAAATGGCACGAATAGACGAAGAGAAAATATCGCGCTCGGTTATGGTCGAAGTGGTATTAGCTAAGGCACCAAAAATAGGCTGAAAAGCAGGAGGTACGTTAATGTGTGCTCCTGTGCTGTCTAGAATCTGTTTTCCCGAAAGCGTGATATCGGTATCTAAACGCGTGTAATTCGCGCCAATGGTAACTTGAGGTAAGTTGAGATTGCTGGTGGCACTCTCTTGGTATTGGTAGTTCTCGACGTTTGAGCGTTGAGCTTTAAGAGAATAGTTGTTTTCTAGCAATAGCTGCCATGCGGTATCAAAAGTGATCGGTGCCGCATGACAGGCAAGGGAAATCGAGCTGCTAAGTAAGCCCAGTATCCAAAACTTTCCTGTTTTTTTCATAATGGCTGCTTTGTCGTAGAGTATTAGCTCTAATATAAAGGATTCGTAACTGCGTGTTAAGTAGGAGGGAAAATTGGGCAGTAGTATGCGCCCAGTTATATTTGTGCTGGGCGCGGGAGATGTTACAAATTTATTTCGTATATGGACAGTGAAACTCCGCTCTCCACTCGAGCTGACGAGAACCTCGCATCGTATTCAATAGATCTTTTCCACTCATTTGAGGGAACGATAACAGGACTTTGAGATCAGAAGTACCGCCTCCGTTTTTTTCATAAGCCCTGACGTGTGTAAATGTTGAATACATATTCTCTGACAGCATCGCCTTATTCAGGCATATTCCAAAGGTATCGCGTTCCATGTTTGGTGTTCCTTCTAACTATAAATGCACCTCTGTTTATAGTTTTCCAGTTTTCAGATGGTGTCTAAGTGTTTGTCATGTAGTCAGTATTTGTGTTTTGTTTTATTTTTGTCCAAACCACTGACATCAATGTTGAGCTTTTAATAGACTTCCAGCTTCACTGCTTTCAAACCGAAACTCTCATTGGTTTCGTTGATTAAAAATTATACGTTGTAAAGTCTAAAAACGCCTCAAAAACCGCTAAAATCGATGTGATCGCGATCATGATTTTAAGGGCAATTTATGTATGGAATTGAGTATCAGAGAGGAATGCTAAATTTGGTGAATGGTTGTAATTTTATGTTTCAGCTCGTCGATTAATTAACCGTAAACTCTGCGGTTTGTTTGCCTTCCTCACAGATTTATCACCGCGACAACGTCATGCTGTTAACTGAGTGTTAACGTTACGCTCAAGAGTGAATCACAAGGATGTATCAATGAGTTGGAAAACCATCAGCTTTCGTAAGCGGATGCTCATTATCATGACGCTATCGGGGTTGATAGAGCTGTTATTGCTTGTCGCCGCGGGGTTCACTTATCTCAAAATCAATCAAGAGCAAGAAATGGGAGAAAAAGCACTGGGTGTTGCCCGTTTTTTAGCGGACTCAGCGGTTGTTCGTGAAATGATCGAAACCCAAAACCCCCAGCCATACCAACTTCGCTTTAGAGAATTAACCGAAGCCATAGGTGCTGCATTCATCGTTATTGGCGACCATAAGGGAGTACGCTTAATCCACCCTGTTGATGAGCGGTTGGGCAAGCCAATGAGAGGTGGCGACAATCGTCGAGCGCTAGAACAGGGGTTGTCTTATGTTTCGACGGCACAGGGCTCGTTAGGTTATTCAGTTCGTGGTAAAGCTGCGATTTTTGACGAGCAAGGGAACATCATTGGTGTGGTTTCGGTTGGCTATTTGCTCGACCGACTGCAAGACCGCATCGAACCATTTTTGGCCTTTTTGATTTTAATGGTCATCGTAGTTGTCGTCGCTAATGCCATTGTATCCAATTATGCGTCGAGAAAGTTTCAGCGCGCCATTTTAGGCTTTGAGCCTGAAGAAATAGGGCGGTTGTACGGCGAATTAGAAGTGACGATGAGCACCATCAAAGAGGGCGTGTTAAGCATTGATGCCCAAGGGATACTTCGCTCGATAAATCGTAGTGCCTGCCAGATTCTCGGTATTGATAGAGAATCAGCGCTCAATAAACCTTTGACTGACACGCTGCGTGATAGCGATCTATATACAGTATTAGAAAGCGGGCAGGAAGATCATGATATTGAAATATTCCTTAATCATAAGCGCCTGATTGCAAATCGCTCTCCAATTTATGTTGATGGAAAAATCGTGGGGGCGGTATCGAGTTTCCGTTTAAGGGATGAAATTAATGATCTAACCGAGCAGCTATCACAAACCAAGGAATATGCAGATTTGTTACGTTCGCAAACCCATGAGCATCGAAATAAGCTCAACACCATTAGTGGGCTAGTACAAATGGGTGAGCTTGATGCGGTGCAAAAGTTAATTGGACAAGAAACCGCACACTATCAAGCAATGATTGAGTTTTTAAGAGATACCGTTAAGGACCCGCTAATTGCAGGCATGTTGCTTGGAAAAACTGAACGTGCTCGCGAGTTAGGCTTACAACTGGTGGTTGAGGAAGGCAGTCGTCTGGAGCCCCTACCTGAGTGGCTAAATTCGGAAGACCTTGTCACAATTTTGGGTAATTTGATTGATAACGCTTTCGATGCCACGTTAACTTCAATTCGCGATGAATCAAATGTTGCGTCAGAACGCAGAAACATTGATGTGTCCGTTAGCGATTACGGAAATGAAGTGATACTTGAGGTGATAGATCATGGCTGTGGCCTCCCAAAAACAGTGGATCCACAAACATTATTTACAAAAGGCATTTCGACGAAATCTCGTCAAAATCGAGGTGTTGGGTTACACCTTGTCAATCAGCTTGCTACTCGATATCACGGCCATGTTGAGATGATACCCAATACAAATTATGGGACAAGAATAACGGTGTACTTACCCAAGGAAGAACAAATATGAGTATGGCGACTCGCGTAATGATCATTGAAGATGATCTGGCTATTGCTGAGCTGCACCACAAATACTTAAGCCAACTGACAGGTTTGGAAGTGGTTGGAATTGCGACCACGAGAATGGAAGCAGAAATGCAACTCGACATTCTTAAGCCAGATTTACTATTGATGGATGTCTATCTTCCCGATGGCACAGGGCTTGAGATACTAAATACACTGCGTGCAAGTAACCAAACGTGTGATGTCATTTTGATTACAGCCGCAAGGGATGTCGATACGTTACAACAGGCGATGAGGGGTGGCGTTGTCGATTACCTGTTAAAACCAGTGATGTTTCCACGTTTAGATGCCGCACTGAAAAAGTATGTGTCCCAACGCCAACAACTAGACATCGTAGAGAGTTTGGATCAGAACCTCGTTGATAAAATGCTGCAGTCTCACGCCAATCAAGACAACTTGCCGAACCGATTACCAAAAGGGATTGATGGTGTAACCCTAGACAAGATCAGAGAGTTGTTCCCAAATGGCAGTGTGCTGACCGCTGATGAGGCAGGTGAAAAAATCGGAGTGAGCCGAACAACCGCTAGACGTTATCTTGAGTTTCTTATCAGTACTGGTGAACTAGAGGCTGATTTAAACTATGGGTCGGTAGGTAGGCCAGAAAGGTGCTATAAAAAAGTGACACGGTAGCGTTTATATTGATGCTCTATGCAAAATAAAAAGCGATGGCTTGTTTTAGAAACCATCGCTTTACAAATTACTGCTGTTCCGTTCTAAGAGGCTAGAAGTTGTATTCTAACATCGCTTCGATAGAGCGCTCAGCGCCAAACCAACAGTTATTTTTGTCGTAACAAGAATAGTATTCTTTATCGAATAGATTGCTTGCAGAAAGCGTGACGCTAGCCCCTTTCATTGATTCAGATACCGTTGAGAAATCGTAACTTGCTGCTAAATCAAACAAGGTGTAGTCCGGTACTTTTTGACTATTCTGTGCATCAATTTGTGCTTCCCCGACATAGCGAACGCCAGCACTGGTACGAAGGCCTGAAAGATTTCCTTCAAAGAAGTAATTTGCCCATAGAGAAGCCGTTTGCTCAGGTACCCAAACCGGCGTTTTACCTTCTTGGTTGTAATAACTGTCCTCGGTAATCTCCATATCGGTATATGTATAGCCTAGAGTGAAATCAGCTTGTGCTGTAACTTGCCATTTTGCCTCAAGTTCAATACCTTGTGATACCACTTCGCCCGCTTGATAGTTCGGTGCATAAGGATTATTCGGATCGGTCAAGATCGCGTTTTTCTTCGTAATATGGAAGAGTGCTAAGTTACCTGAGATATCACCAGATAATGGGGCGTATTTAAAGCCTAACTCCCATTGATGACCGGTTGATGGCTCAAATGCTTTACCAGAAGAGTCGGCACCCGCAATTGGCTCAAAACTTTCCGAGTAAGTAAGGTATGGCGAGAGACCAAAGTCTAGCTCATACAAACCACCGACTCGGAAAGATACGTTGGTATCGTCTAACTCTTCCTTGCTCTTGGATACTGTTCCTAGATAATCGCTAACGGCGTCTGTATTTGAATCGTATTTATCCCAACGAAGACCTGCAATCATTACAAGTTGGTCGTAACGAACTTGATCTTGGAAATAAACGCCAATCTGCTTCGTTTTGATATCTAAGTTTTGTTTGTATTGGAAATTCAGTGCATTACGATCAATGCTGTTGTGGTCAGGATTAAAAATGTCCTGAGTTAGCGAATACCCAAGCGTGTCTTTGTATTTTACATCTGAATCTAAATACTGATAATCAAGCCCGAACAATAAGTTATGTTCAAAATTTCCTGTTTTAACGTAGCCAGATAGTTGGTTGTCAATCACAAAGGATTTGGACTTTTCATCGGTTAAATAGGCATTTCGACCAACGGTACGGTTATCCGCTTCAAGTGCACCGTTATATGTGTTTTCCTGATAGGCATCGGCGGTCATGTAGCGGGCATTCTGTAGAAATTGCCAATTGTTGTTAAAGTCGTGTTGGACTTTGTAACCCATCATCAGAACTTCGCGTTCGTAAGTGTTCCAGTCCTCATCCCCTAAATAAGTGCTTGGTGACATCGAGCCAAGTGGGTTTTTAATCACTGAGCCAGATGCAGGCACAGTCGTGTAGATACCTGCTGATGGATCATTTTGATAGTAAACATTCACGTTCACTAATGTGCTTTCTGTCGCTTGCCAATTGAAAGATGGGGCGAGTACATAACGTTCATCTTCAGACGTATCGGCTTGACCATCTCGCTGTTTTGCCAGGCCGACGATACGGTAATCCACATTAGAATCACCAATTTGTCCTGTGGTGTCGAACGTCAGTTCTTTTAGGTTGTTAGTCCCAGTACTAATCGAGACAGAGTGTGAGGGTGTTGACTGAGGCGCCTTGGCGATAATGTTGACCATACCTCCTGGTGGAATATTGCCGTAAAGAACAGACGTTGGCCCTTTAAAAACCTCGATTTGCTCAAGAGCAACGGAATCGACCTGCGGTTGAAGGTTCCAACCGTTGTACAGCAAAGGAAGACCATCATAAAAGTTGGTGTAGTTAATAAAACCACGAATATTGAATAGGTCAAGTCGGGAAACGGCACCACCACGCAATTCTGTATTTACGCCAGGCGCATAACGCAATGCTTCGCTCACCGAGTTTACGCCGCGTAGGTCCATGTCATCTTTAGTGATTACCGTGATCGCTTGCGGTGTTTCCTCCGGTTCTAAAACGGTTTTAGTTGCGGTGTTTCGGTATGTTTCTCCTAGCACCGTAATCGTTTCGTGTTGGGATACGCTCTCAGTCGCATTGGCGTGGCCAGCGAGCAATGCGGATACGACGATAGCAACCGCTGAACGATGAAATCGAATCGGACTTTCCATATTTATAAATTCCACTACTTTTTCTATTTATTGATAATGATTGTTATTTGTATTCTATATTCAAAGAAATAGGAAAAGTTAACAATTTGGTGCAAAACACTAATCTTTGGAACTTATTCTTCTGTTCTTAGGTTTTAAAGATAGCGAGTCGTTTGGCTCGACAGGAATCCAATACTGCATTTGTGCTTGTTCGCTATCAACATCATAACCTTCTGGATAAAGCTCTAACTCATAACCATCGATAGCATGATAATTAGAGTAGGGTAGCCAATGTAAAATAAACCATTCCAGCGTTGAGGCGAGCTCTGATGCTTTGCCTATGTGTGTAATGACGGCGTAGGTTTGCTCAGGAACAGCCAAGAGGTCTAACCCCGAGTTGGAAGAGTTCGTTGATCTTGGTGCGTTTGCTGTTGGACTGCACTCATAACCTGCCCAATACTCAAGTTGTTGGTTGTTTGAATACGCTTGCGTCACATCAATCACGCCAAAGTAACTACTTTCCGAATTGTTAAGGTTTTCAGATGAATAAAGACGTGACCAAAGTGACGGTACTTTGGATTGGAAATCGGGCGTAGCGGAAAACAATCCGTGAATAGGTTCATGATAACCAGCAAGTTCAAAAGCCGGTTTTGTTTCTATTCGAACTTCAATAAAGCGCTGATGTTTTTTCTCTTCTTCTGGTGTCTTACGCAGCGTCAAAGGTTGCCTCAACCCGGAGAGTTGTTGCGTTTTTCGATATTCGCGGGGGCTTTTTGAAAACATATTCCTGAACGCTCGGCTAAATGCGTGTTCAGATGTAAATCCCATTTCTATCGCTATATCTAACGAGCGGTCAGAAGTATGGATTAAGCGCTCAGCCGCAAGGCTAAGTTTAAGCTCTCTGATGTAGTGAGCGACGGATACGCCAGTGTGTTGTTGAAATACGCGTTGCAGTTGCCAGCGCGACCAACAACTTGCTTTTGATATTTCATCTACGCTCAGAGTGCTGTCTAAGTTGGTGTGAATGTAGTCAAGCACCGATTGTATTCGGTTAATGGGATGTGGGTTAATGGCGCTTGATTTCATGGCGTTCTACTTTCACATTAATAGTGATTTCATTATCTTTAATTGAGTATCATTATCAATAGGATGATGAAATAAAAAGTAAGTAACACAGATCACGATAAAACTGTAATGGATTGCAAGTATGAGTGATTTTTACCCATATTAGAGTTTTTGCTTAAATTTTGGAGCGTTCAGATGAAACTTTTTTTATCAATAAAATACAATCGCTTATGACGTTTTGTGCAACTTATTTAAACGTTTGCACTGGCAAGTGTTGATGTAAATCAAATAGTCGTAGACAATATTGCCCCGTGTCGGACTCTCCTCCAGCGAGTACAGTGTGTACTTTTGAGACATAAGTGACTTAAATGACCTCAATACGTCGTGTTTCCAAGAATCGGAAATGCAACTTCTTAAGGTTCTTTGGGCCCATAGACTTTACCTATCAACGTAATAGGTAAGACCAATTTTCTATTTTGAGGTGCCATTGATAGGGTTGGCTCATTCTCTAGCCGTATCCGGGCACACAATAAGTACCTCGTTTTTAAGGGAAAGATGATGGTAATACCAGAAAACAGCAGCATCGTTATTTTTGGTGCTTCAGGTGACCTTACGTACCGTAAGCTCATTCCTGCTTTATACCACCTCTACGCGAACAAGCAGCTTCCAGAGAATTTTGCCATTCTGGGTGTAAGTCGCACTGAATACAGTGATGAGTCTTACCGCGCGAAGCTGAAAAAATCGCTTCAGGAAATGGAAAAGACTGAGCCAGAAACGCTTGATGCATTTATTAACCATCTGCACTACCAAGCAATTAATACTTCTGACACACAAAATTACGGTAAGCTATCTTCTCGCTTAGACCAACTTGCGGACGAATATCAATTCGAGCAACGCAATACGCTTTTTTACTTAGCAACCCCACCAAGTTTATACAGTGTGATCCCTGCAAGTCTTGCAGCACATGGTCTTAACAGTGAAGAGGATGGTTGGAAACGCCTGATCATTGAGAAACCATTCGGCTATGATCTTGAATCGGCGCGTATTCTGGACAAAGAAATTCACGAGCACTTCCAAGAGCATCAAATCTACCGAATTGACCATTACTTAGGTAAAGAAACGGTACAAAACCTACTTGTGCTTCGTTTCTCTAATGCGATGTTTGAGCCGCTTTGGAACCGTAACTTCATTGATTACGTTGAAATCACAGGCGCAGAATTCCTTGGCGTAGAGGAGCGTGGTGGTTACTACGACAACTCTGGCGCTGTGCGCGACATGTTCCAAAACCACTTGCTACAAGTATTAGCAATGGTAGGTATGGAACCACCAGCGCAAATCAATGCAGACTCGATGCGTGATGAAGTGGTAAAAGTGCTTCAATGCTTAAAGCCATTAGACGAAAACGCTCTGCGCAACGACCTAGTATTAGGCCAATACACGGCGTCTGAAGTTCGTGGGCAAAGCCTACGCGGCTACCGTGAAGAGCCGGGAGTTGCAGACGATTCTCGTACAGAGACTTACATCGGTTTGAAAGCGTACATCAACAACTGGCGTTGGAATGGCGTGCCATTTTACGTGCGTACTGGTAAGCGTCTTCCAACACGCGTTACTGAGGTGGTTATCCACTTTAAACAAACACCGCATCCTGTGTTTGGTCAAAACGCACCAGAAAACAAGCTGATCATTCGTATTCAACCAGACGAAGGCATTCAAATGAGCTTTGGCTTGAAAGAGCCAGGCGCAGGCTTTGAAGCGAAGGAAGTGAAAATGAACTTCCATTACGCTGACTTGCAAGAAACGCAAATGCTAACGGCATACGAGCGCCTTCTACTTGATGCTTTGAATGGTGATGCTACGCTATTTGCACGTAGTGATGCGGTGGAAGCGTGCTGGCAATACGTACAGCCAATCTTAGATTTTAAGCAAGATCCACAATCCCTCTTCGGGTACGCATGCGGCACTTGGGGACCTAAAGAGTCAGATGACTTGTTACAGCGTGATGGCCGCGCTTGGCGTTTCCCATGTAAAAACTTAACAGATACGGATTACTGTGAACTATGATCAACCATAAGATCTACCAAACAGCAGAACAGGTAGTTGAAAGCCTAGCTAACGATATGAAAGCGTTTAGCGAAATGGGCAGACCTGTTCACATCTCTCTTTCTGGCGGCAGCACTCCTAAAATGCTGTTTAAACTACTGGCTTCAGAGGCTTACGCAACCTCCATTCAATGGGAAAACCTCCACTTTTGGTGGGGTGACGAACGTTGTGTTGCCCCTGACGATGCAGAAAGCAACTACGGTGAAGCGAACACGTTGTTGTTTAGCCAAGTAAATATTCCTGCAGAAAACATTCACCGCATCCGTGGCGAAGATGAGCCTAAAGCAGAAGCAGAGCGCTTTGCAAAAGAGATGGCAGAGGTGATCCCGAGTGAAAACGGCACACCTGTGTTTGACTGGATCTTATTAGGCGTTGGTGCAGATGGTCATACAGCTTCTCTGTTCCCTGGCCAAACGAATTATGATGATGCGAACCTATCTCTTGTGGCGTCGCATCCTGAATCGGGCCAACTTCGTGTGTCGAAAACCGCACGCGTATTAGAAGCAGCGAAACGCATTAGTTACTTAGTGCTTGGTGCAGGAAAAGCGGACATTGTTGAAGAAATTAACAGTTCACCAGCACACGCACTGCCATACCCAGCGGCTAAGATTCAAGCGAAATCGGGCCTAACGGAATGGTATTTAGATTTAGACGCGGCAGCAAAAATTGCTTAAGACGCTGCTCGTCGATGAAATAAAATTGGAGAGAAACAATGAAAGGTGATATCGGTGTAATTGGCCTAGCAGTAATGGGTCAAAACCTTATCCTAAACATGAACGATCACGGCTTTAAAGTGGTTGCTCACAACCGTACTGCTGCTAAAGTAGACGAGTTCCTGGAAGGTCCAGCAAAAGGCACGAACATCATCGGTGCATACTCTCTAGAAGAACTAGTAGAGAAGCTAGAAACGCCGCGTAAAGTAATGTTGATGGTTCGTGCAGGTGACGTTGTTGACACGTTCATTGACAACCTAATTCCGCTTCTAGACGAAGGCGACATCATCATCGACGGTGGTAACACTAACTACCCAGATACAAACCGTCGCGTAGCACATTGCCGTGAGAAAGGCATTCACTTCATCGGTACTGGCGTATCTGGTGGTGAAGAAGGTGCACGTTTTGGTCCTTCAATCATGCCTGGCGGCGCTGCTGAAGCTTGGGAAGCGGTTAAGCCAATCTTCCAAGGTATCTCTGCAAAAACTGACGCTGGCGAGCCATGTTGTGACTGGGTTGGTAACGACGGTGCTGGTCACTTCGTTAAGATGGTACACAACGGCATCGAATACGGCGACATGCAGCTTATCACTGAAGCTTACCAGTTCATGAAAGACGGTCTTGGTATGTCTGCAGACGAGATGCAAGCAGTATTCGCCGATTGGAATAAGACTGAGCTAGACAGCTACCTTGTTGAAATCACTGCTGACATCCTTGGCTACAAAGATGAAGACGGTGAGCCTCTAGTTGAGAAGATCCTAGACACAGCAGGCCAAAAAGGTACTGGTAAATGGACTGGTATCAACGCACTAGACCTAGGCATTCCACTAACGCTTATCTCTGAGTCTGTATTCTCTCGTTGTCTATCTGCACTGAAAGACCAACGTGTTGAAGCTGAGTCTCTATTCGGTAAGACAATCACACCAGTTGAAGGCGACAAGCAAGAGTGGGTTGATGCACTACGTCAAGCACTACTAGCTTCTAAGATCATCTCTTACGCTCAAGGCTTCATGCTAATGCGCGAAGCGTCTAACGAGAACGGTTGGGACCTAAACTACGGTAACGTAGCACTAATGTGGCGTGGTGGTTGTATCATCCGTTCTGCATTCCTAGGCAACATCCGTGATGCGTACGAAGCGAACCCAGACATCGCGTTCTTAGGTTCTGATGAGTACTTCAAAAACATCCTACAAGGCAGCCTAGCAGCATGGCGTAAAGTAGCAGCGAAATCTCTAGAATCTGGCATCCCAATGCCATGTACGATTTCTGCGCTATCTTTCCTAGACGGTTACACAACAGCTCGTCTACCAGCGAACCTGCTTCAAGCTCAACGTGACTACTTCGGTGCTCACACTTATGAGCGTATTGACCGTCCACGTGGTGAATTCTTCCACACTAACTGGACTGGTACAGGCGGCGACACAGCGTCTACAACTTACGACGTGTAATCGTTTTAAGTAAACCGACTAAATATAAAGATATAAAGGGATGCCCAAGTGGCATCCTTTTTTGTGTCTGTAAGATATTGGTAGATTTAAAAGTTACATTAAACGTTGATTCGTCACGCACTTCTCAGAAATGGGGGAGCATGCATTTGCTAGTAGTTTAATATTTCTCTTCGAAGACTGAAGCTAAGCAGCTCTCTGTCGTCTCCTCAACTATAAGGTAATAGAAATGACACAACAGAAGCATCCATTTCACACAGCTTTCGTGTTGCTTATGTTCATATTACTGATTACTTACTCTATCTATCGCCTTTATCATCATTTCGTTTTCGAATCTCTACCGCTTCAACTCAGTAGTGGTTTTCAAGTGGTCTACATTGATGCGTCATATGTTTTAAGTATCGCAAGCTTACTCTTGTGCCCTACATTATTGGTCTATATTTTATTTGATCGAATGACTCAGTTAGTCAAAGTGCCGATTAAAGTGATAACTATAACAGTTGTCTTGTCCCTTATCGTTGCTATTCCAGGTCAAGTTTTTGAATTTGGGCGATTGAAATATATTGCAGAAAATAATGGTTACTCAGCGTGTCCACCTTTCACAATTGCATCAAGCGGAATGTTTGTAGAAGCTATGGTAAAAGAAGAAAAATACTGTATAGAACCAGAAATTAATCGTATTGGTATGTATGGTTATTTTCACGAACTCGAACGGATTGATAACTATATCAAGTCACACGGAAATGACATCCAATAGAAAAGAGCGCCTAGGCGCTCTTTTCAGTGGTCGTTTTCTTGTTTTGATAAAACCTGTCTTTTAGGTAGAGAATTGCACTGACCACAAGAGCCACTAAAGAAACAGTAAATAGGGCGTACATGCTGAGAATCCATGCGAATGTGGCCGTCAAGAATGCGATGAAGGAAAACATCCTGCTGAAAGACATCACATGGCCAAGTTTGTTACTTTTCATAAACGCCTCCCGAAGCTAAGTGGGGATAGACAATTGTGGTCATATGCCACACTTTTAATTGTCTGCTCTTTTGGGGCGTTTCACACAAAAAAGTGGCTAAAGATTTCTCAAAAAAGGTGAAATATTGAACTGGTAGACAAATCGTTAAACTGAGTTGCACAGATATGACTTCGGTTGTCTATCACTTCAAAGTTTTTAACTACGCAGATTAAGGGCATGTAGCGTTATTATTATCGTATTCGAACTCTACGATACACAATTGCAAGTGAACCTACACTCGTAAGCTCATCCCTGTCGTCAGTTACAGTAAAAGCTTTTTTCTCTTTTTAACAATACCTTAGTAATTATGGGCAATTAAATCCGTTTTTCGATCGAAACTCAGATTGCACAAAAGGTGAAAAAGAGTGCTAGGTAAGCCTTTAAACTACGCCTATAATTAACGCCCACATGGAGGATGTTTATTATATGAACATCCTTTATTTTTTGAAACTAGCAACAAGGATCCAGTAAAACATGTTTTTCTGGTTTTGTTTACGTCGACCAAGAAGGTAATTAACACAGCAAATTGAGGCTCTAAGATGACTCTTAACAAGTACTTTGTTTTCATTCCAGCAGAATTGGAACAGGAAATGCACAAGGACAATCAAGTGATCTCTGAGAAGGAAACTCAACGTCAGGCATTAGTAAAACAGGCACAACAACAAGGCGGCCTGTAAGCTAGGTTTCAAAGAGAAAGAGCACCGCAACGGTGCTCTTTTTGTATCTGAGGTCGTAGAATTAACTTAATATGCCAAGGCTTTTCAACTTTCTGTAAATGGTATTTCGGCTCACACCAAGCATACGAGACGTTTTGCTAATGTTCCCCTGGTTGGCTTGATATGTTTTGAGCAACTTATCTTCGACGGTTGCACGCAGTTCTGAAGTTGGTTCAGCGGATGCTGCTCCTTCTTGAGCTTGGCTGAGTTTCTTACTTAGGTGGGCTGGGACGTGTGTGAGTTCCAATATTTCTTCACCTTGCGCCATTAAGGCGGATACTTTGATTAAACTATCGAGTTCACGCAAATTTCCTGGCCATGAGTAAGACAGCATCAGAGAAAGTAGGTGAGGGCAAAGCTGTTGTTCAGATTCGGCGTGACGCCGATGAATGTTCTCAATCAGTTGTCGTTTATCTTCACGCTCCTCAAAGCGAGGTAGCTCAATGATCAAGCCATTAAGGCGATAATACAAATCTTGGCGGAACAATCCTTCGCTGACCAAATGTTCCAGATCTTTATGCGTGGCTGCAATGATTTGTGTATCGACTTGAATACTTTGGTTTGAACCCACGGGAAGCACGGTTTTATCTTGCAATACATGGAGCAACCGGCTTTGAGCTTCCAAGGGTAAATCTGCGATTTCATCCAGAAACAAAATCCCTTTGTGTGCTTGGCGAATTTTTCCCTGATAGCCTTTGCTGTTTGCGCCAGTAAAGGCACCGGCTACGTAGCCAAATAATTCAGATTCAACCAGATCTTTTGGTAGCGCTCCGCAGTTAACGGAAACCAACGGTCCCGTTTTTCTCTGGCTGTTTTTATGAAGCGCTTTCACAAACTCGTTTTTGCCAACACCAGTCTCTCCGAGAATCAACAAACTGATGTCTTTATCGATGACGCGATTGGCTTGCTGCCAACAGTGCTCAACAGCGGAGTCGCCATAATGAAGATCATTGGACGCCGCTACAGCACGAGACTTGACCTTGCTATCTTTATCGGTAAGCGGTTTTGTTTTGAAAACGAAAGGGTGCTCATTTCCCCGAGTGGATAGAATGTCGTCTAAGGATTGCCCAATGATACTTTTTTGCGCAAAAAGTTGAGAGGCTACTTGATTGTGAGCCAAAACTTGTCCGCCTTCATTTGCAATGATAATTCCTTGCCAACCACTATTCAGTAAACCTTTTTCGCACGCTAAATCCACACGAATATGCCCTTGTGGAATCAAGTTAAGTAGTTGATTCTCCACTTGCTGGGCCATGTTTTGTACTAGTACTTGCGTTGAGAAGTCATGTCTCTTTTGCTCGCTTGTAATATCTAATACGCCAATGAGGTTACCAAGATGATCGAAAATAGGATTAGCCGAACAGCTAATAAAACGATGGTGTTGGATAAAGTGCTGATCACCAATAACAGAAACGGGCTTTGCTTCAACCAAGGCTGTACCAATGGCGTTGGTGCCTTTGACCTTTTCTTGCCAGCATGCTCCAGAGCTTAGCGAGATTTCCGTCAACTTCTCACGAAATCTAGGCTGTCCCCAACTGCCGATGATGACACCATCTGAGTCCGTCAAAATTAAGCGACTGTCGCTATGAGCAAATAGCTGATTAAACAAAGGGAGCGCAAATTGAGTGACTGCCTCTAGCAAGAAATTGAGTTGGTGACGCCTATCTTGGAGCGTTGCTGGCGTTACTCGAATATCTTCAGGGCGTCGACGCTGTTTTAAACCCGCTTGTTCACTTCTGACCCATGAAGTTGAAAGCCAGTTGTTATCGCTAATGTGTTGAAGTTCCATGACTGTACCATTTTGTCACAGTGAGGGTGTGCCATTTTGGAACACTTGAACATTGGTGTTCACACCATACATCCGCTCAAACATCGCTCACTTGGTTTGTTATCGCTTGGTAATCATAGTTTTACATTTAATTAACAACAAGTGTGGCGTAGTTGGCGTGTGACTTGCGTAATGCTCTTTGTGAACAGTGCGATACGACACTGCAATAACACATTGAACGAGAAACAAAAGGAAGAGTTATGAGCTATGCACAGCCAGGTAGTGAAAATGCCATTGTTAACTTTAAATCGCATTACGATAACTTTATCGGTGGGGAATGGGTAAAACCAACGGGTGGTGAGTACTTTGACAATATCTCACCAATCAACGGACAAGCGTATTGTAAAGTTGCTCGCTCTGGCGAGGAAGATATTAATTTAGCACTGGATGCCGCGCACAACATCAGAGCAAAATGGGCCAAAACCAGCGTGACAGAACGTTCGAACATCTTGCTGAAAATTGCTGACCGTATTGAGCAGCATCTAGAAGAGCTTGCAGTTGCAGAAACTTGGGAAAACGGCAAACCAGTTCGCGAAACCTTGGCGGCAGATTTACCTTTAGTAGTGGATCACTTCCGTTACTTCGCTGGCTGTATTCGCGCACAAGAAGGCAGTGCGGCAGAACTGGATGAGCACACCGCAAGCTACCACTTCCCAGAACCGATTGGTGTGGTTGGTCAAATTATTCCGTGGAACTTCCCAATGTTGATGGCGGCTTGGAAACTAGCACCGGCACTAGCGGCGGGTTGCTGTGTGGTATTGAAGCCAGCAGAGCAAACCCCAACATCCATTCTGGTTCTGATGGAAAAAATCGGTGACCTTCTTCCTCCTGGTGTCATCAACGTTGTAAACGGATATGGTTCTGAAGCGGGTCAAGCATTAGCAACCAGCAACCGCATTGCGAAACTCGCTTTTACCGGGTCTACGCAAGTTGGCAACCACATTCTGAAATGTGCAGCAGACAACTTGATCCCATCGACAGTTGAGTTAGGTGGTAAATCTCCAAACATCTACTTCTCAGATATCTTCGATTACGAAGATGAGTATCTTGACAAGTGTATCGAAGGTACGTTACTTGGTTTCTTCAACCAAGGTGAAGTTTGTACTTGTCCATCTCGCGTACTGGTTCATGAAGCGATTTATGACAAGTTTGTAGAGAAACTGACGGAACGTGCACAGCTGATTAAACAAGGTAATCCGCTCGATACCGATACTCAAGTTGGTGCTCAGGCTTCTCAAGAACAGTTTGATAAGATTTTAAGTTACCTGGAGATCGGCCGTGAAGAAGGCGCAAAAGTGGTCTTTGGTGGTGGAGTGTCAGAACAGCCAGAGTCTATCAACCAGGGGTACTACATTCAGCCAACCATGTTGGAAGGCCACAACAAGATGCGAATCTTCCAAGAAGAAATCTTTGGCCCAGTGATTGCTATCACCAAATTCAAAGATGAGGCTGAAGCGTTGGAAATCGCAAACGACACCGAATATGGCTTAGGTGCAGGTGTTTGGACACGTGATGCGAACGTCGCATATCGTATGGGCCGTAATATTGAAGCTGGTCGAATCTGGATTAACTGTTACCACGCTTACCCTGCACACGCAGCGTTCGGTGGTTACAAAAAATCGGGTATCGGGCGCGAAACGCACAAGATGATGCTGGATCACTACCAGAACACGAAGAACTTGCTGATTAGCTACAGCATCGACCCGTTAGGCTTCTTCTAGTGAAACTAAGTAATTAATAAAGAAAAAGCAGTATGAATCAAAACCCCGAATCTTCGGGGTTTTTTATTAGCGTGAGCTTGTCGGCTGAAGGGTAACTTAGGTGTTTAACCTGCTTATATTGTGATATCAGGAACGTTGAATTATCGCCACTTTTCGTTCCATAAGCTTTTCTACGGCGGCGTTTTGCTTGTCAATATTGAGTTGCGGATCAAAGTCCAAAACGCGATTGCAAGATTCGAGACTGGCAAATTGATTTAAACATTCACCAAGCTCTCTTTTAGAGCTTGTTCGCGTCATGCTGCTTTCTGATGAGGAGAGTAGGGTGACTTTACGGCCATGAAACGTTCCTTGCGGCACTGCATCACTTTGCTGCGCTTGTTGAACGTCATGAACCGATGAATTGGTGTATGTGGATTGGATGTCATTGGACATAAAGACACCTAAACTCTCAAGTCTAAAGTTTGTGGCATCGGTGGGGCTTTGTTGCGTAATTCGATGGAACTAAATCAGGAAGTTACGATCTGATCGGTTACATCAGTTAATCATCGTAGC
>NZ_JAWOTC010000038.1:0-49707 GCF_033338675.1 Vibrio sp. Vb1574 | reverse complement strand
CGCTTAAGAAGATACTTAAAAAACGCGACGCAACTTGGCAGTAGATTGATTAATCTCGCCTTGTAACTCTCTGATAACTGGTTCATAGTTCATCCCATAATTAGCGCCGAGGACATAAGAATGCCTTATTTATTAGCAATTGTACTATCAATTTTCACTTTAACAGGGTGTCAATCTGCTTATTACTCAGCAATGGAGCAGGTTGGGTATCATAAACGAGATATTATGGTCGACCGCGTCGAAGATGCCAAAGAATCTCAACAAGATGCACAAGAAGAATTCACCAGTGCACTTGAAGCCTTGTCTGCGATCACCAACTTTGATGGTGGTGAGCTAGAAAATGTCTACAACAACATCAATGACAAATACGAAGATAGCGAAAAAGCGGCTCAAGACGTACGTGACCGTATTGCTGCGATTGAAGACGTATCCGGCGCACTGTTTGATGAGTGGCAAGATGAGCTAGAGCTGTACTCGAGTGCGAAACTGCGTCGTTCAAGCGAGCAAAAACTACGTGAAACCAAAGCCTCGTACAAAACCATGCTTAGCGCTATGAAGCGTGCAGAGAAAAAGATGACACCGGTACTGGATACGCTACGTGACAACACGTTGTACTTAAAACACAACCTTAACGCCAGTGCGATTGGTTCTTTGCAAGGTGAGTTCTCTAGCTTAGAGAAAGACATTCAGTTTGCGATCAAACAAATGAACGAAGCGATTGCAGAGTCCGATAAATTCCTACAAAAGCTCAATCAAAAGTAAATGATTTAGACCTCCTCCAAGTGAGGAGGTTTTAGTCGGCGACCTCACCGAGTAAACCGATGACTCTTCGAACAAAGCCTACCCTCTCTGGTACAGTTCCCCATGGCACTTCTACCACTTCATAACCCAACTCAGTATAGACACTCACTAACGACTGATGAATCTCCAATGCTTCTTCAAAGCTGTGCGGACGCACTTCATCTTGTACGTAAATGGATGCTTCAGGTCGACAAGTAAACACCTGACTATGGTACCCAGCGCTTTCGGTTAAGAAAGCTTGGTCAACCTTACAGCCGCCCACTTGTAGGTATGCAATGATGTCGGGGATGGCGCGATCAACAAACGCAACATCATGACAACGCGCATCACTCTTTTGTTTGTCCATCAACCCAAGGCATAACTTGGCAAACTCAGGTAAATTCGTCCACGGCAAAATACCATTTTCTAACTGGCTTTGCTGCTCAATCAAGTCGCGAGACCCTTCAGGAAACGTGGCATAACCACACGCGTCTAGCGCATTCAGCAGTGTTGTTTTTCCCGCACCAGGCCCACCGGTGATAATAATCGGGTTCATATTCAACTCCAGAAAACAAAAAGCCCCGAGCATAACTCGAGGCTTCTTCTTAATTGAATCGCTTAACGAAAATTATTTCGCGCCACGAGAAGCACGCTTACGGTCGCTTTCCGTTAGGAACTTCTTACGGATACGGATGCTTTCAGGCGTTACTTCTACTAGCTCGTCGTCATCGATGAATTCTAGTGCTTGCTCAAGAGTCATCTTGATAGGCGGAGTAAGAACCTGTGCGTCATCTGTACCAGATGCACGAACGTTGGTTAGCTGCTTACCTTTCAGTGCGTTTACCGTTAGGTCGTTGTCACGGCTGTGAATACCGATAACCATACCTTCGTAAACTTCAACACCGTGACCGATAAATAGACGACCACGCTCTTGAAGGTTGAACAGTGCGTTAGTTAGCGCTTTACCCATCGCGTTCGCGATTAGTACACCGTTTACACGTTGACCGATGTTACCGCCTTTGTGAGGGCCGTAGTGATCAAACGTATGGTAAAGAAGACCTGAACCTGAAGTCAGTGTCATGAATTCCGTTTGGAAACCGATCAGACCACGTGATGGCATAACGAAGTCCATACGCACACGACCTTTACCGTCTGGAGACATGTCTTTCAGCTCACCTTTACGTAGGCCGATGTTCTCCATGATGCCGCCTTGGTGCTCTTCCATTACGTCGATAGTTACCGTTTCGAACGGTTCCATCAACTGACCATCTTCTTCTTTGATGATTACTTCTGGACGAGATACTGCTAGCTCGAAGCCTTCACGACGCATGTTTTCGATCAGGATAGAAAGGTGAAGTTCACCACGACCTGATACGCGGAATTTATCTGGATCGTCTGTTTGCTCAACGCGTAGTGCAACGTTGTGTACCAGTTCCTTCTCAAGACGCTCAAGGATGTTACGTGACGTTACGAACTTACCTTCTTTACCCGCGAATGGAGACGTGTTTACTTGGAACGTCATTGTTACTGTTGGTTCATCAACAGACAATGGTGGTAATGCTTCTACTGCGTTTTGTGCACAGATAGTGTCAGAAATTTTCAGCTCGCCAAGACCAGTGATTGCGATGATATCACCCGCGTTAGCTTGTTCCACTTCGTGACGCTCTAGGCCAAGGTAGCCCATTACTGTACCCACTTTACCGTTGCGAGTTTTACCATCAGCACCAATAATGGTTACCTGCTGGTTTGGTTTAACGCTACCACGAGTTACGCGAGCCACGCCGATAACACCAACGTAAGAGCTGTAGTCTAGCTGAGAAACTTGCATCTGTAGTGGACCATCAAGGTCAACATTTGGCGCGTCAACAACATCAACGATAGTTTGGAATAGTGGTTCCATGTTCTCGCCAGTTTCGCCTTCTTCTAGAGAAGCCCAACCGTTAAGTGCTGATGCGTAAACTACTTTAAAGTCTAGCTGGTCATCAGTTGCACCTAGGTTGTCGAACAGGTCGAACACTTGGTCCATAACCCAATCAGGACGTGCGCCAGGGCGGTCAATCTTGTTGATTACAACGATTGGTTTTAGACCGTGAGCAAACGCTTTTTGTGTTACGAAACGCGTTTGAGGCATTGGACCATCAACTGCGTCAACGATAAGTAGTACAGAGTCTACCATCGACATGATACGCTCAACTTCACCACCGAAGTCCGCGTGTCCCGGAGTATCTACGATGTTGATACGGTAATCGTTCCAGTCGATTGCTGTGTTTTTAGCAAGAATGGTAATACCGCGCTCTTTCTCGATGTCGTTCGAGTCCATGACTCGCTCTTCAGCTTCACCGCGAGACTCAAGCGTGCCTGATTGTTGTAGCAGCTTGTCAACCAACGTGGTTTTACCGTGGTCAACGTGCGCGATGATCGCGATATTTCTTAATTTATCAATCTGTGGAGTAGCCATGGATATTGATTCACTTAGATAGATGAAATGCCCCCACGCTGAGAACGGGTGCTCTCTGGCGACATTTGCTGATTAAAAAAACGGCCATAATGTACCAGATTTTAGCAAAAAGCCTAGAAATATGTGATCTACTCCCGAGCATTTCTGCGATTTTTACGCTTAATGCCCATTTTCTTCCTCAGAACGAATTGATTAAACGCAACTTTATTCTAATCGATGCATAATTCAAATTGACTCTTGCTCAAAAACTGGGCTGAATACGCAATGTACCTGTCACATTATGGTGCAACAATGATTTTTGGCACCATAATAGTGCAAGCAAAGATCATTTTGGTGCAAGCAAGTGCACCAAACTAGCATTCAAAAACACAATTGCTTGAAATTAATGGAATATTTTTTTTGGCACGGTTTTGGCTTTAGTTAAAACAGCATCGATTAATGAAAAGTCAAATTGATTAATCAATGCCAGGTTTCATGAATAATTCATAAATCGAGCTTTTACCGCTTATTAACACTGGAGGTTATCCAAGATGTCAGTAGAAAACGTTCTATCGCTGATCCAAGAAAACGAAGTTAAGTTTGTTGACCTACGCTTCACTGATACAAAAGGTAAAGAGCAGCACATTTCGATCCCTGCTCACCAAATCGACGCAGACTTCTTCGAAGAAGGTAAAATGTTCGATGGTTCATCAGTTGCTGGCTGGAAAGGTATCAACGAATCAGACATGGTAATGATGCCTGACGCATCTTCTGCTGTGCTTGACCCATTCACGGAAGACGCAACACTAAATATCCGTTGTGACATCTTAGAGCCTGCAACAATGCAAGGCTACGACCGTGACCCACGCTCTATCGCAAAACGCGCTGAAGACTTCATGCGTTCTACAGGTGTTGCAGATACTGTACTTATCGGTCCTGAGCCAGAATTCTTCCTATTTGATGACGTGAAGTTCTCGACAGACATGTCAGGCTCTTTCTTCAAAATCGACGACGTAGAAGCGGCATGGAACACAGGTTCTGACTACGAAGAAGGTAACAAAGGTCACCGTCCAGGCGTTAAAGGTGGTTACTTCCCAGTAGCTCCAGTAGATTCATCTCAAGACATCCGTTCTGCTATGTGTCTAGTAATGGAAGAAATGGGTCTTGTTGTTGAAGCGCACCACCACGAAGTGGCAACGGCGGGTCAAAACGAAATCGCAACTCGTTTCAACACGCTAACAACCAAAGCTGACGAAATCCAAATCTACAAGTACGTTGTACACAACGTTGCTCACGCGTTTGGTAAAACAGCGACGTTTATGCCTAAACCACTTGTTGGCGACAACGGCAGCGGTATGCACGTTCACCAGTCTCTAGCAAAAGATGGCGTAAACCTATTTGCTGGTGACAAGTACGGCGGTCTATCTGAAATGGCGCTTTACTACATCGGTGGTATCATCAAACACGCTCGTGCAATCAACGCATTCGCTAACCCATCAACAAACTCGTACAAACGTCTTGTACCAGGCTTCGAAGCACCAGTAATGCTAGCTTACTCAGCGCGTAACCGCTCTGCTTCAATCCGTATCCCAGTGGTACCAAGCCCGAAAGCACGTCGTATCGAAGTTCGTTTCGGTGACCCAGCGGCGAACCCATACCTATGTTTCGCAGCAATGCTTATGGCTGGTCTTGACGGTATCAAGAATAAGATCCACCCAGGCGAAGCGATGGATAAAGACCTTTACGATCTTCCAGCTGAAGAAGCAGCAGAAATCCCAACTGTTGCATACTCACTAAAAGACGCGCTAGCAGAGCTAGATGCTGATCGTGAGTTCTTAACAGCGGGCGGCGTATTCTCTGACGACTTCATCGATTCATACATCGACCTTAAGTCTCAGGACGTAGAGCGTGTGAACATGACAACTCACCCTGTTGAGTTCGAACTTTACTACTCTGTGTAAGGTCGACACTGTGTAAAATGTAAACACAGCAATAAAATATTAGGCTCGCCTCGCAGGCGGGCCTTTTTTGTATTCGCCACTCAAGCTTCGACGTTTAACATGAGGGGATAATAAAAATACACTTAGAATTTTTCCTTACAGGTCAAAGAGCTAAGCCATTGAAACGTGAAATCATCGAACAAGAGAAGGTGAGCAATGAAAGTTCAGCTTATTCCATCACTGTGTGCACTCAGCGGATTGTTAATCGCCTCTATCGCCTTCGCGCAGGTCGCGTATACGTGGGTAGATGAAAATGGCGTGGTTCACTTTAGCGATACGCCAAACAAAGGAGCAAAAGCGATCGCACTGCCAAACCTTGAAGCCAGCGCACCAGCTCCTGAGGTAGAAAGTACTGAATCGCTCGCACCTCAGACTACGCCATCTACTGCATCACAAAACAAGCCAGATAAAACAACCGAGAAGCCTCTCCCATTACAACTCTCGATGCTGGCTCCCAAGCACAACGAGACCATCCGCAGCAATCGAGGCATCATCAATATTCAATTAGAAACCAATCGCAAGCTTGGTATCGGTGAGCAATTGCAATTGTTACTCGATGGAAAACCTTATGGTGCACCACAAAACCATATAGTGTGGCAGTTAAACAATATTGACCGAGGCACTCACACACTTGCTGTGCACGCGAAAAGAAGCGGCAAGCTTATTGCATCTACTAGCCCTATAACGGTGCATTTACATAGAGCAAGTGTTAAGCCGACCGTAAAAGGGGCAAAATAGAATATCTGGTGAAAAAAATCACATCACAGCGATGCTTTTCACTTTTTCTTCTAAGATTTATTCGCCATACTTAACGTTCAATTGCACCATTATTGTGCATCGCACAATCTTAAAGCAAAACAAGGACGTAATGTGGATACCAGTCTTCCTAGTGCCATTCTCAACAATATGGTGACAGCAACGCTGATTCTTGATGATGGATTGGCCATCCGTTATGCCAATCCGGCTGCCGAATTGCTGTTTTCTCAAAGCGCCAAACGAATTATTGAACAATCACTTTCTCAATTGATTCAGCATGCGTCGCTGGATCTCGCGCTGCTCACTCAACCGTTGCAAAGTGGCCAAAGCATCACCGACAGTGACGTCACTTTCGTTGTTGATGGCCGCCCTTTAATGCTAGAGGTGACGGTTAGCCCTATCACTTGGCAAAAGCAGTTGATGCTTCTGGTCGAGATGCGCAAAATTGATCAGCAGCGCCGACTCTCTCAAGAACTGAACCAACACGCCCAACAACAAGCAGCGAAGCTGTTAGTCCGAGGGCTTGCACATGAGATTAAAAATCCGCTTGGCGGCTTACGCGGTGCGGCGCAATTGCTAGAAAAAATGCTGCCAGAGCCCTCTCTCACCGAATATACACACATCATCATTGAGCAAGCAGACCGTTTAAGGGCGCTCGTGGATCGATTACTAGGACCGCAAAAGCCAGGTAAGAAGACACAAGAAAATCTGCACCAAATTCTTGAAAAGGTTCGCCAACTGGTTGAATTAGAGTCACAACGCTCAATCATCATTGAACGAGATTATGACCCAAGCTTGCCAGAGATTTTGATGGATACAGACCAAATCGAGCAGGCAATGCTTAATATCGTCAGCAACGCCGCACAAATTCTTAGCCATCAAGAGCACGGGAAAATAACCATTCGCACCAGAACGGTGCATCAAGCCAATATTCACGGCAAACGCTGTAAACTCGCTGCTCGTGTCGAAATCACAGACAACGGCCCAGGTATTCCACCGGAACTACAAGACACGCTGTTCTATCCCATGGTCAGTGGCCGCGAGGGAGGAACTGGATTAGGGCTATCTATTTCGCAAAATTTGATCGACCAGCACAATGGAAAAATAGACGTAGAAAGCTGGCCTGGTCACACAACATTTACTATTTATCTGCCGATCTGAGTGCGCTAATGGACTTCAAGTCGCGTCAGTTTTTCGGTTTGCTGCAAGGATTACTACATGAGTAAAGGATATGTTTGGGTCGTTGATGACGACAGTTCAATTCGCTGGGTAATGGAGAAAACGCTCTCCTCTGCCAACATCAAATGTGAAACCTATGCCGATGGGGAAAGCGTGTTAATGGCGCTCGAACGCGAAGTGCCGGATGTTCTAGTATCAGACATTCGCATGCCAGGTATTGATGGGTTGGAGCTACTAAAACAAGTACAGCGCGATTACCCAGACCTTCCCGTGATTATCATGACCGCGCACTCAGATTTAGATGCGGCAGTGAATGCGTACCAAAAAGGTGCTTTTGAATATTTACCAAAACCTTTTGATATTGATGAAACTTTAACTCTGGTTGAACGAGCCATTGCACACAGCCACGAAAACAAACGCGAGCAGCTCTCTCCAGAAGACATTCCAGCAGAAACGCCTGAAATTATCGGTGAAGCACCAGCGATGCAAGAGGTGTTTCGCGCCATTGGTCGTCTTTCTCGCTCCTCTATTTCAGTCTTGATTAACGGTGAATCGGGCACGGGTAAAGAACTCGTTGCTCATGCACTGCACCGTCACAGTCCACGTGCTAACAAACCTTTCATTGCGCTCAATATGGCGGCGATTCCCAAAGACTTGATTGAATCAGAACTGTTTGGCCACGAAAAAGGCGCGTTTACGGGGGCAAACAATGTTCGTCAAGGACGATTCGAACAAGCCAATGGCGGCACTCTATTTTTAGACGAAATCGGCGACATGCCATTGGACATTCAAACTCGTTTGCTACGCGTTCTAGCTGACGGGCAGTTTTATCGAGTGGGCGGTCACTCTCCGATCAGTGTCGATGTACGAATTGTCGCGGCAACACACCAGAACTTAGAAAAGCTGGTGCAAGAAGGTGACTTCCGTGAGGACCTCTTTCATCGCTTAAACGTGATTCGCGTGCAGATCCCGGCACTGCGTGAGCGTAAGCAAGACATTGAAAAGCTTACACAGCATTTTCTTATCCGTGCGGCTGATGAGCTTGGTGTGGAAACAAAAACTCTCCACCCATCGACCGTGGAGATTCTTAACCGCCTTGATTGGCCTGGCAACGTGCGTCAATTAGAGAATATTTGCCGTTGGTTAACCGTTATGGCCAGTGGTAGCGAAGTGTTACCAAATGACTTGCCAAGCGAACTACTCGAAGAGAAAAAATCCATTTCAGACTCTGCACATGGTAGTTGGCAAGAACAATTGGCGGATTGGGCACGGCATTCACTCGCAGAAGGAGATAAAGAACTACTTTCTTACGCTTTACCAGAATTTGAACGCATTTTATTAGAAGCAGCCTTAGAGCACACTAAAGGTCATAAGCAAGATGCCGCTAAAGTATTAGGCTGGGGGCGAAATACACTCACCAGAAAATTAAAAGAATTGTACTGACAATCACTTACGTGGTGCGTTAACAACGAGCGTCGTTTGTCACTCGATATTAATAAAAACATCAGTACAATTGTGGCGCACCACTATCTATGTGATTAGGCGATGTCTACTGCTACGACTCAAATTACACTGCGTACTGCTGTTCTGATTCCATTTGTCATGATCTTCTTACTGGCGATCGGTGTCATTGTCTACGTCCAAAAACAAAGTTACGAAGAAGTGGTCACGGATATCAGTGACAAGCAACTTTCCGTGTTAACCGAAAGTGTCCACGACCACCTCAATAGCTATCTACGTAAGCCTTTTACTGCGGTTATGGCTCTCGCGCACAACGTCAGCTATCACAACCTTTATCGCCCTCACGATACCTCAGACATTCAAAACTACCTGCTAAGTGCATTCAAAAATCTTTACCAATCGATACCGCAGTTGGATGTAATCGCATTTGGTTCAGAAAACGGCGACTTTGCAGGCTTTCGCCGCGAACTTTCCGACGATTACACCTTAATGGTGCAAGATCGCCACACCGATGGTGATCTGGTTATTTATGGAACCAACCATGTGAGTAACAACATTCGAACGGTTATCTCCCAATACGATCCTCGCACTCGCCCATGGTATAAGCCCGTTGCGGAGAGCCAAAACGCCACTTGGTCTGAAATTTATACCAACGCTGATGAACGCCAGGATATTACGCTATCAGCCATGACGCCGGTGTACAAACACGACCAATTTGCTGGTGTTTTGGTGACAGACATTCGTATCAATACATTCAACGAATTCCTGCGCGAGTTAAAATACAACACTAAAGCGTCGGTCTACATCATGGACCCAGATCATCGTTTAATCGCTCACTCAGGCCCGGGAAGCGTCATCTCATGGGGCACAAAATTTTCGGATAAAGGGCAGCGTTTGCTTGCCGCTGAAAACGCAGACCCGATCATCAAAATCAGTGCGAGCCGCGTCCGGTCTTTCGATCTCAACAACACCAAGCAACCTTATACTTTTTCATTTGAACATGATGGCCAACGTATTTTCAGTCGGCTAACCCCGTATCGAGACCAAGACGGCTTAACATGGTTTATCGGCACCTCCATTTCGGAGTCTGAGCTTCTCGGCCTGTTACCGAAAAGCCAGCAAGAGAGTTGGCTCGTTGGCATTATTGTAAGCCTATTTGGGATCGCCATCAGTTGGATCATTTTCAACCGAGTTACCAGACCAATTAACGCGACGGCCGCCGCCGCTCAGCACCTGGCAAATGGGGATTGGGATAGCGGCATGCCAAAGCCTGGTTATGTGTATGAGACAACCGTACTGGTTCATGCTTTTAATGAAATGGCGAACAATCTAAGAGCGTCATTCAAAGCATTGCGTGAACAGTTGGTTTATGACTCTCTAACACGCTTATATAGCCGTCAGGGTTTGGTCGAAATCTGTGAAAATCAGTCTGATCTTTGTCACGGCAGTTTATTTTTACTTGGCATCAACAAATTTAGAGATATCAACGACAGTGTGGGTCATCACAACGGCGACCAGTTGTTGGTCAGCATCGCTGAAAGGCTAAAACAGCAGTTTCGTGACAACGCATTATTGGCTCGGATTGGTGGTGATGAGTTCGCGGTGTTTCTCTCAAATGTCGACACTGAAACCAAAATTAAACAAACCGAGCGTCGATTACAGCAACTCTTTTCCACCCCATTTATGGTGGAAGGCGAGAATGTAGTGATGAAGATTTCACTTGGTATTGTACAAACCCAGCCAAACGAAACCATGCCTTTATGGTTACGCAACGCCAGCATCGCATTAAGTTACGCCAAACAAGACTCACTGACTGGTGTTTGTCACTACAGCCCAGAACTAGCGAGCGCTTCAAAGTTTCGTACGCAAATGCTGACCAAGATCCAAACTGGCATTGAAAACCGAGAGTTTATTCCTCATTACCAACCGATTGTGGATCTCGTCAGTGGCACAGTGTGTGGCGCCGAAGCACTTGCGCGTTGGCATAGCGACTCAGGTATGGTGTCACCATTAGATTTTATTCCAATCGCGGAAGAAAGCGGCATGATCAAAGCCATTGGCCAACAGATTCTGTTACAAGCTTGTCGCGACACTTACCAAGCGATCGAAAGCAAACAGTGGCCGTCGGACTTCCAACTGCATGTGAATATCTCCGTTAATCAACTATCTTGCCCAAGTTTTGTCGATACGGTGACAAGCGTATTGGATATCACGAAATTACCAGCAAGTAACCTCACACTAGAGATCACAGAATCACGCATCATTGATAGCGCACCGACCACACTAGAAAACATGACTAAACTGCGTGAAATGGGTATTGGTATCGCGATAGATGACTTTGGCACTGGTTACTCATCACTGGGTTACCTCCACTCTCTACCGTTTACTTGCTTGAAGATTGATCGCACCTTCATCAATCAACTCACACAAGAAAACTTAAACAGTTCAGTCGTCGCTGCCGTCATCAATATCACAGCAGGTCTCAAAACTAATGTCGTCGCGGAAGGTGTCGAGGATAGCAATCAAGCACAATTACTGCGCTCTTTAGGCTGTAATCAGGTGCAAGGCTTCTACTACAGCCGCCCTATGCCACTAGAAGAATGGCCAACACATTTGGTGAACATGAAGTAGAAAAGAGCGAGAATCGTTGATTTCCTAGTCATCCTCTACTGACAATCTACCCAACTGTTATTTATACTTAACTGCAAATCTTACCCATGTATTGTCACAGATGATGTTTGGGCCCTGTTCCAGTTCATAACTATCCGGATCGACAAAATGATAACGAAGAACCTTCCTCTTACTGATTTGCACCGTCACCTCGACGGTAACATTCGTACTAAAACGATTCTTGAGCTAGGCCAAAAGTTTGGCATTACCCTACCAGCGTACGATATTGAGTCTCTCACTCCTCACGTTCAAATTGTCGAAGCGGAACCCTCTCTTGTTGCTTTCCTTTCTAAGCTCGACTGGGGTGTTGCTGTACTGGGCGATCTAGATGCGTGTCGTCGTGTCGCGTACGAAAACGTAGAAGACGCGCTAAACGCACAAATCGATTACGCAGAGCTGCGTTTCTCTCCTTACTACATGGCGATGAAACACAAACTACCAGTAGCGGGGGTTGTTGAAGCCGTCGTGGACGGTGTGCAAGCGGGTATGCGCGATTTTGGCGTGAAAGCCAACCTGATCGGTATCATGAGTCGTACATTTGGTACTGACGCATGTCAACAAGAACTGGACGGCATTCTGAGCCAGAAAGATCACATCGTTGCCGTCGACCTTGCGGGTGACGAGCTAGGCCAACCGGGTGATCGCTTTGTGTCTCACTTCAAGCAAGTACGCGATGCTGGCCTTGGGGTAACGGTCCATGCTGGTGAAGCAGCAGGTGCAGAGAGCATGTGGCAAGCAATCAATGAGCTAGGCGCAACTCGTATCGGTCACGGCGTAAAAGCGATTCACGATCCAAAACTGATGGATTACCTAGCAGAAAACCGCATTGGTATTGAATCTTGCCTGACGTCAAACTACCAAACAAGTACGGTAGAAACGCTAGAAAACCACCCTCTCAAGCAGTTCCTAGAGCATGGCGTTCTTGCGTGTCTTAACACTGACGATCCAGCGGTTGAAGGTATCGAACTGCCATACGAATACGAAGTAGCGGCACCAGCCGCTGGTCTGAGCCAAGACCAGATTCGCCAAGCGCAAATCAATGGCCTTGAGATTGCGTTCCTTTCAGAAGCAGAAAAAGCGGAACTGAAAGAAAAAGTAAAAGATCGCGCTTAAATCCAGCGAAAACATAAAAAAATGCCAGCATCTGCTGGCATTTTTTATATCTTGAATCTGTATCTCGGATTAAATAACACGAGAGAATTGTTGCTGACGCGCCTTCGCTCGCAGGTACTTATCGAAGCTCATACAAATATTACGGATCAGCAAACGACCTCGCAGCGTCACACGAATTTCATTGTCATCCACTTCCACCAGCTCATCGTTGATGAAGGTCTGAAGTAGCTGTAAGTCTTCTTTAAAGTACTGATCAAACTTCACTTTAAACTCAGACTCAATGGCTTTCTTGTCTAACTTGAAGTTACAAATCAGCTGCTTAATCACTTCACGACGGAGCAAATCATCAGAGTCCAGCGAGACCCCTTTCCATAGAGCGTGACGAAGTTCGTTGACTTGAGCGTAGTATTTCTTCAGCTCTTTCTGGTTTTGCGCGTACGCATCGCCGATCATCGAGATTGCAGAAACACCAAAGCCAACCAAGTCACATTCACCTTGTGTGGTGTAGCCTTGGAAATTGCGATGCAAAATACCTTCGCGCTGGGCAACAGCAAGTTCATCGTCCGGCAAAGCAAAGTGGTCCATACCGATAAATTGGTAGCCAGCACCAGTCAGTGTCGCGATGGTGTCTTGCAGAATCGCCATCTTCTCCTCTGCTTTTGGCAGGTCTTCGTCTTTAATCTTACGCTGCGCTGCAAATAGCTGTGGCATGTGCGCGTAGTTAAACACGGATAGACGGCCCGGCTGCATCTCTAGCACTTGTTCTAGAGTCTTGGCAAAAGATTCTTTGGTCTGCTTCGGTAAACCGTAAATCAAATCTAGGTTCGTCGAACGAAAGCCTAACTCTTTTGCGCGCGCAACCATCGCAACGATGAACTCTTCATCTTGCTCACGATTCACCAGTTTTTGCACTTCTTTGTTGAAGTCCTGCACACCGATGCTCAAGCGATTGAAGCCTTCACTACGCAGATGATCCAGCATGGTCAGCTCGATTTCACGCGGGTCAACCTCGATACTGATTTCAGCATCGCTACTAAAAGTAAACTCTTGGCGTAGCAGGCTCATTACACGCGTGATTTGCTTTTCAGAGAGAAACGTCGGTGTACCACCACCAAAATGCAATTGCGTCACGGTGCGACCAACAAGTAATGCAGCACGTTGACGAATTTCGTGTTCAAGCACGTCAAGGTATTCATCCGCTTTGTGCGAGTGGCGCGTAATGACTTTATTACATCCACAGTAGTAACAAAGCTTGTGACAGAACGGAATGTGTACGTACAGCGATAATGGGCGTTCTGGGTATTGAGTGCATGCCATATCATAATCAGAAATGGTGAACGCTTCATGAAACTCCAGCGCCGTTGGGTATGACGTATAACGAGGCCCGGAATAGTTGTACTTATCCAATACCGCTTGATCCCAGACGATTTGCTGTTTCGATTCAGTGTGTTGATTCGACATGGTGGTACTTTCCGTTAAATGCTAGGGCAACGAAAGCCGTCACCCGATATTCAGAGCCGCTATTTTGCCATACGACGATGACAAGCGTGGCAACGCCGACTGGCTTTTTAAGTATAAAACTAAAGAAGTGCTAGCGTGATCACGATACCCCCATTAGCCATAAGGAGACTATTGGGGGTCGCGCTTAAATCATCTGAATATTGATTTGATTATTCAGTGGCTGGACGTTTTTCTGCAACACTTTGAGCTCCTCAATAATCGCATCAGTGAGGCGGCTTTCCGCTTTATGACGCGTCAAGTTCTGTTGCATACGCTCTTTCTTGGCAAGTTGTTGGCGTTCTTCGCCACGCGCCATATCTTTCACTATGTGGTAAAGCTCAGAAATCGCAGGGTACGTTTTATCGAAATCAACGCGGTCTTCACCTTGTACATAATCCATGATGTTATACACACGGATACTGATTTCAGATAAATCGCACTGCCCTTGAATGCCCGCCTGACACAAGGTATGCACATTCTCAAAAATGTTGGCGTTACGTTTGTCTATCGCCAATTTTTGATGCTTCAGCTGCAATTCCTTTTGCTTTTTCAATTGAAGCAGAAGGTAACCTGCATAAGAAGCGAGTGCGATGATAATCACAACACCAGCAATAGCTAATAAGGTTACATTCATAGCTTAATTATCCTTTATAGTCGTCGAAATTAATGTCGTCGAAATCTGCCAGCAAGTCATCATCGTTGCGCGTGCTTTTCTCAGCAGGTGCAGTGAAGTCTTCCTCTTCTTCAGGTTCCAACAAACCTAGTTGGTCCATTAGCTTCTCAATGCGATCGAGTTTCTCATCGACGAATTTCTGTAGACCTGTGCCCAGGTTTTCACCCGCTTCAATACGGTCTAGCAACACGTTCAATTGCGCGTCATTTTCTAGCATCTCTAGTTCTTGCTCTGCCGACAAACGACGCTCTTGCTTCGTCATTTTCTTCGCAGGTTCAACAATCAGAGGTATTTTCTTTTTGCTGCCTAAGCGCGGGTCGCGATTTTGTGCAGCAGCTTGCTTTTTCTGCTCGTTAACTTCTGAGTTACGGTTACCCGTTTTCAGACCTTTACGCTTTTTAGCACGCTTGCGTAAGCGGCCTTCCACATCAGATTCTGTACGGTTACGAGTTACAACAAACTCAGGTGCACCAGCGGCACCCGGTTTTCTAGATTTTTTACTACGGCTCATTACTGGGGTTTCCTCAGTAAAATTACATCATTACCAATAAATTCGAGTTCGAGCTTATCCCGCTCTGCTAGGAACTGGAACGTGTCACGACTAAAGAACACTACGTGAGTGAGATCGTTCTTATAATGCCATGATTTGAAAGCCTCCACGTCGATGACCATTTTCGTCATCAGGCCTATCCAGCCCCCTGGCTTAACTAAATTCAACCATTGCTTCCACACCAAATCTGGGTGGTAGAGGTGCTCTATCACCTCTGTTGCTGTCATGAAGTCGTACGTTTTTTCTAAAACCGACGTATCAGGGTGGTAGTAGAGATCGTACAACGCCATGTTGTGCCCCGCCTCTTCCAGCATCAAGGAGAGCGTTGGGCCAGGACCACAACCAAAGTCGATACCATTTGATTGTGGAGAAATTCGCTCTGTGATCGGGTCAGTAATACGCGACAAAAAGCGTCGGTAACCCAAATCATCGGGGTTGTTCTCATGCAAATCATAGTGAGCTTTTTCGCTTTCCGCATCCAAACGTTGGTCTGGATTTACGAATACCAAGCTGCACTGCTCACATTGAAGATATTCACGACGCTTATCTTCAAAATAATGGTGAGTGCGCTGATTTTGGCATAAAGGACAGGTATGCATGCTGACTTCCTCAAACAGGGATGCGAAACATACCAGAAAGTGAACTCGGATTGGAGTGTTGTTGAGTATTTTTTCAGCAATTTTTGTTAAAAAACTTTGTTTACAACCTATAAAGCTAAATAAGTGCAGTAATATCAATTCAAGTTACGACTGAGCAAGTCAACGGATATAAAAAAAGCGACAGTCAGACTGTCGCTTTCTAAGTGCCATCAATTGGCGAAACTGTGTTGCACACATTTGGTGCACCAATGATCCCTTTGTTTTTAGAGCTTTCCCTGCCAAAAAGAGTTGTTTTTCATCTTCCTGATGAATTTTGGCTATCCGTTTACTTCCTGTCTACTGAGCAACTTCCTGTGCCTGATCCGTTTCACTGTCTTAACCGTCAGACGAGATGACCATCCTTATCTGATAGGCTCCCTACCTATCTAAATCCCTTTCTAAATCACCAAGCATCCGAGCTACATCCTTGGAGACCTAAACCGTGGTCTTAAATCCTTACATTCACTCCCTGTGAACGACTTCTACTTTACGCCATCCCGTTATGCTCACAAGTAATGGGTTGAAAAAATAATCCGCCTATTTTTCTAAAAAATCAAAATTATCATTTAATCAAAAACTTAAAAACACTAACAAGAAAAAGCCAACATCAAGTATGGCAAATGTCTCACAAACTGCCGAGCCAACTATCGCTTTCGCATCCAAACTCGACTGTGATATCTGTCACGAACAAAAATGCCCTAGTGGATTCACTAGGGCATTTTTGTACAAGTTGCTCGAACGATGTAGGGACATCTACCCAACCAGCTCAAGATGCAGGATCTTGAGCGATTTAGGTATATTAGTGCAGACCGCCAACGTATTTAGACAGCACTTCGATATCTTCGTCTGTCATTTTCTTCGCGATGTCGCGCATCATGGCATTCATATCATTGCCACGGTCGCCATCACGGAATTTTTCTAGCTGAGCTTTGATGTAGTCAGCATGCTGACCAGAAATTTTCGGGAAACCTGAAAGCTCAGTACCATTGCCACGAGGACCATGACATGCAATACATGCGGTTAGGCCACGCTCGGCATCACCAGCGGTATAAAGCGTTTTGCCTTTTGCTACTACATCTTCAGGTGTTGAGTTTTCTGAAACTGGTAGCGAAGCGTAGTAAGCAGATAGGTCTGCGATATCTTCATCGCTCAGTGGCATTGCCATACCACTCATTACAGGATCGTAACGACCTTGTTTACCACCACTTGTCATGCCTAGCTTAAGTTCTTTTAACTGCTTCTCAAGATACTTAGCGTGTTGGCCTGCGAGTTTCGGGTACGTTGTTATTGCACTGTTGCCATCTGCTCCGTGACAGGCGACACAGGTTTGTGATTTTGCTTTACCAGCCTCAATATTACCTTGGGCCCATACTGAGCAACTGGCTAAAAGACTCAAAATTAGCGCTAATTTCTTCATGACATTCCATTATAATTATCAAGCTTCCAGTACCACGGAATGTGAACATACCGCGTACACTCATGGTACAATAGGCGACCTTATGCCGAGCACGGTTATTTTACACATTTTCACAAAAAAGTAATCAATCGACTACACAAAGTCGAGATGGAGTTAACAGTGAGCGTAAAAATTCATTACCAAAATACGCATTTCATCACCAGCGCACCCGATATTCGTCACCTGCCGGAAGACGAAGGTGTCGAAATTGCGTTTGCAGGACGCTCAAACGCTGGTAAATCGAGTGCACTTAACCGTCTAACTAATCAAAAAAGCTTAGCCAAGACATCAAAGACACCTGGTCGTACGCAATTAATCAACCTTTTCAAAGTAGAAGAAGGTTGTCACATTGTCGATCTACCTGGATACGGTTTTGCTCAAGTACCGGTAGAGATGAAAAACAAATGGCAGAAATCTTTGGGTGAATACCTACAGAAACGCGAGTGCCTAAAAGGCTTAGTGGTTCTAATGGACATTCGTCATCCAATGAAAGATCTCGACCAACAAATGATTTTCTGGGCCATCGATAGCCACATTCCTGTGCAAGTTTTGCTAACCAAAGCAGATAAACTAAAAAGTGGTGCACGCAAACAAACTCTACTGAAAGTTCGTAAGCAAGTAGAAACTTTCGGTGGTGACGTTTCTGTTGATGTGTTCTCTTCACTGAAAGGATTAGGTGTCGATCAGCTACGTGCAAAACTGGATACCTGGTTTGCACCAGCACTAGCACACCTGATAGAAGAAGACGAACAAGAGATACCAGCGAGCGATGAAGAATAATTAACAATATTTGTTAAATTTCTTCGACACGGCCCTGCCATTTGGTGGGGCTTTTGTTTATCTGAACTAAATAACAGGCAATAAAAATCCCCGCCTTCCTGGCAGGGATAACGGGAGAGAAAAATTGGTAATTATTGTTATGTGACGAAGCATTGCTGAACTGAGATTCGATTTCAATAGGTTAAAAAGCGCTCTTGTTTCCTGTGTATCACCAAACATTCACTCCAAAAACACCCAATAGCGTTACAATTCAGACAGTTAAGCCAAGCAAATCTTCAAAAAGATGTAACTTAGTTTCTTTCAAGAAAAAATAATAGTGTGACTGGCGTAAATTTACAGGATGAATAACGCAATAAATTTGAAGGAAAAATCGAGATTTTGCAGTGACTTAGAAAGGTCAAAAAAGAAGGTTTTTGAAGGCTAACTTTAAGCTGCTGATCCAAAAGAATAATTTTCTTTCGCCCAATAAAAAACGCCCCAGTCAAAAACTGACTGGGGCGGCTGAATCAGCCTAATCCAATAACGTGAAACAAAAGGTCTGAAAGATAGAACATCTTACCTCTGTACCCTACGAGTATTAATGTACAACAATTGGTCAGAATTGCAAAGAATTTTTGTAGTTTTTTTTCATGAAATTTTTATTAAGCAACATCAAAGTTAACTTTGCGCTAGCTTTTTTAATCTCAAAAAAAAGCCAGCGTTTGTGCGCTGGCTCATAATTAATTGGTTATTTTGGTCTAAAAGTGACTAATGAGCTTGATCCCAGTTATCACCATGACCTGCTTCTGCAACCAACGGTACTTTTAGCTCTGCTGCAGATTCCATCAATTTCTGTACTTTACTTTCAATTTCGGACAATGATGACTCTTCAACTTCAAAGACCAATTCATCGTGTACTTGCATTAATAACTTCACACGACCATTGCCTTCTTCCTGAATCCACTGATCAACCAACAGCATCGCTTTCTTAATGATGTCCGCAGCCGTACCTTGCATTGGTGCGTTGATTGCCGCACGTTCAGCAGCTTTACGACGCATCCCGTTGCGCGATTTGATTTCTGGTAAATGCAAACGTCGACCAAAAATCGTTTCAACATACCCTTTATCTGCTGCCGTGCTGCGTGTGTCTTCCATGTACTGCATCACGCCTGGGTAACGTTCAAAGTATGTATCCATGTACGCTTGAGCTTCACCACGAGGAATGCCTAATTGCTTCGCCAAACCAAACGCACTCATGCCGTAAATAAGACCGAAATTAACCGCTTTCGCACGACGACGTTGCTCACTTGAAACGTCTTCAATAGAAACACCCATGATTTCTGCTGCGGTTGCCGCGTGGATATCTTTGCCATCACGGAATGCATCCAATAACGCTTGGTCACCAGAAAGGTGCGCCATGATGCGAAGTTCGATTTGCGAGTAGTCGACCGCTAAGATTTTATGCCCTGATGGCGCGACAAACGCTTGACGAATACGACGGCCGGCTTCGTTACGAATTGGAATATTCTGTAAGTTCGGATCAGTAGAAGATAGACGACCCGTTGCGGTCACTGCTTGGTGGTAAGAAGTATGCACGCGACCCGTTGATGGGTTGATCATCTTCGGCAGTTTGTCGGTGTAAGTTGATTTTAGCTTCGCCAGACCACGGTATTCCAAAATCAGTTTTGGTAGTGGGTAGTCTAGCGCGAGTTCTTGCAGAACTTCTTCATTCGTCGATGGTGTGCCTGATGGCGTTTTCTTCACAACCGGTAAACCCATTTTTTCAAATAGGATGGCTTGTAATTGCTTTGGAGAGTTCATATTAAACTCTTGCTCAGCAATTTCGTACGCTTTCTTTTCAAGCTCATCAAGGCGAGCGGTAATCTCGACCGACTGCGCACTCAGCTTCATTTCATCGATAAAGACCCCAGTGCGTTCAATGCGCGAAAGAACTGGCACCAACGGCATTTCAATCTCTTCGTAAACTGTCTTTAGGCTTTCATCCTGCTCGATATTAGCAAACAAGCGATTGTGCAGACGAAGGGTCACATCCGCATCTTCTGCCGCGTATGGCGATGCTTGTACCAGTTCGATTTGGTTAAACGTAAGCTGATTTTTGCCTTTACCTGCAATTTGCTCAAAAGAAATGCAGCTGTGCTGTAGGAAGCGAAGCGCCAAGCTGTCCATATCGTGTTTACCGCCGACACTGTTGTAGATATACGATTCCAACATCGTGTCGTGCTTAATACCTTTTAGCTCAATGTCGTAACGAGCGAGTACAGACGCATCATACTTTAAGTTTTGACCGACTTTTGCTTTCGCTGCATCTTCAAGAATTGGCTTCAGCTGTTCTAGTACCCAATCACGATCAAGCTGTTCAGGCGCATCTAAATAGTCATGTGCAACTGGCACATAAGCCGCAATACCTTCATCGACAGCGAATGACAAACCAACTAGATTCGCTAGCATGTAATCTAGGTTATCGGTCTCCGTATCAAATGCAAACAGCTCAGCCGTTTGAAGTTTATCTAGCCAAGCATTGAAGGTTTCTTTATCCAGAATTGTTTCATATTGGCTGCGATCGATTGTTACCGCAGAAGTTTCCATCTCGGCTTGAGAAGAAGAAGCTTGTGAAGATCCTGCAAGCTCTACGGCCTCCACAGATCCAGAACCGCCTTCAAGTAGTTCATTCAACCAAGATTTAAACGTCAGTTGGCCATACAGCTTCACTAATTCGTCTTTATTTGGTTCCGCTTTCAGCAATGATTCTGGCGTTTCCTCAAGCTCAACATCCAATTTGATGGTCGCGAGCTCATACGAAAGCATGGCATTTTCTTTGTTGTCGATGAGCTTTTTCGCCATGGTTTTAGAACCACGGAAACCAAGCCCTGCAATATCATCGAGGTTTTCATACAACTTCGTCAGACCACCAATACCTTGCAGTAGTGCGGTCGCTGTTTTATCACCGACACCCGGTACACCAGGAATGTTATCTACTTTATCGCCCATCAGTGCTAAGTAGTCGATGATCAACTCAGGTGGAATGCCAAACTTTTCAACCACACCTTCACGATCCATTACGACGTTCGTCATGGTGTTGATCAAGGTAATGTTGTCATCCACTAGCTGCGCCATGTCTTTATCACCAGTACTGATCAATACAGGCATGCCCTTTTGTGATGCTTGGTATGCTAACGTACCGATGACGTCATCCGCCTCGACGCCAGGAACACAGATCAGCGGCAAACCCATTGCACGAATAACATTGTGTAATGGTTCAATTTGACAACGCAGGTCATCCGGCATTGGCGGACGATTCGCTTTGTATTCTGCATACATATCATCACGAAAGGTTTTTCCCTTTGCATCGAAAACCACCGCGATGCGCTCAGACGCAAACTGACGCATCATGCTGCGTAACATGTTCACGACGCCGTAAACGGCATTAGTTGGAATTTCACCATTGCTCATGGTGCCCGGGTAGGCGTGAAAAGCGCGATATAGGTAAGAAGAGCCGTCGATAAGGATCAACGGATTTTCAGGAATACTTGCCATAATTGTCTGTATCCAATTCAGTACTTGAGAGATCTGCCTAGGATGCCATGACTGCTGATCTGAATCTATCTTGTTCGCTCGATCTAGGTCGCGTAAATTTTTCCGACTTTATTCACGAAAACACCACCTCCTGTGGATAACTCTGTTTATAGAAATTATCCACTGGTTATCCAATAACAAAAAAAACAAGAAAACACCAACCCAAACCATTGATTAATAACAACAAATTCTCATAACAGCGAGAAGATCAACGTTCCTAAAATGATCATCGCATGTGGAAAAGATATTAATAGTGACGTCAAATAGAAATCGTAGAAAAGAAAAAAGCGACCCGAATGGGGTCGCCTAGCAGAAGTGGTAAAGCAAATTCTGTAAATAGAGCAGCTTAACCAAGAAGCTATAAATTACACTGGAAGCAATGTGAGCAATGTCGTGTCAAAAAGAATTCGTGCAAGTTCTCGGAAAAATGTTTCATCACTTCTCAACTTTCAGTTAATTAACTTCTGTTAATAAGTCATTCAACGTCCTTGTGAACTTTCCTCATTCCCTAAGACAGGTTTAATAATAATGATTCTCATTTCGTAGTCAACAGTTAAATGAGAAAAAATCTCATTTATTTTCACATTGCTTTAATGAAATGCACTCGAGATTCTCGAAGATTTACTTTTTCTTCAAACTTTTCAATTATATAGCCATTTCTCAATAACAAGCGAAGCATAGCCGGAAACTGGTTTCGAGATTTCACTTTTAATGTGTTGTAGCCTTGTTCTGCCACCCAATCCTCTTGAGCTTCCAAAAGCAGTTGTGCCACGCCTTCATTTCGAGCTTCAGGGACAACACCACCTAACCAGCTATAGAAAACACCATCCTCTAATTCGTAACCTATTTTGAAGCCGACAATCGTGCCATTTTTTTCTGCAACGAGGATTAAACTGTTTTTCTCTTCTAAACGTTGAGTCATGGAGTCTACCGTTTCTCCTTTCGAAAACTCGGTAACACGCGCCACAACTTGAAGTGCTTCTTCCAATGTGCCTTCACGAATCAGCATTGTCATTGTTCTCTTCTCCAAAATAAAAATACCCAAGCACCTTGGATTGTTACTGTTGTAATCCGCCTGAGGTTACTTGGGTATATACAGACGAACAACTCTTGTTGGTCTGGTATTTCTCACTGAGCGATAATTACTCTTCTGTCGCTTCCGGAGTACGATTTAGGTGTTGAGCAGTTTGTGCATTCTCTTCTGCCAACCACTCAGCAACGTCTTTCGCAAAGTACGTTAAGATGCCATCTGCACCTGCACGTTTGAAGCACAATAGTGATTCCATCACAATTTCACGCTCTTTGAGCCAGCCATTCATGATCGCCGCTTTATGCATCGCGTACTCGCCAGAGACTTGATAAGCAAATGTCGGTACTTGAAGTTCAGTTTTTACTCGGCGAACTACATCTAAGTATGGCATACCAGGTTTAACCATCACCATGTCCGCACCTTCGTTGATGTCTAGCGCCACTTCGTGAATCGCTTCATCAATGTTTGCTGGGTCCATTTGGTAGTTTTTCTTGTTGCCGCCTTTTAGATTTGAAGAAGAGCCAACCGCATCACGGAATGGTCCGTAGTAGTTCGATGCGTACTTAGCCGAGTAAGCCATGATTTGAGTATGAATGTAGCCCGCGTTTTCTAATGCTTCGCGGATCTTACCAATTCGGCCATCCATCATGTCTGAAGGCGCGACTACGTCAGCACCCGCTTCTGCATGAGACAAAGCCTGCTTAACCAATACTTCTGTGGTTTCATCATTCATTACGTAGCCATCTTCATCGATGATGCCGTCTTGGCCATGTGTCGTGAATGGGTCGAGTGCCACGTCTGTGATTACACCAATTTGAGGAATGTGTTCTTTAAGCGCTCGTACTGCTCGCTGAACCAAACCTTCTGGGTTGTAGGCTTCAGTAGCACATAAGCTTTTAGCGTCTTGGTTTACGACAGGGAAAAGCGCGATTGCTGGAACGCCTAGATTTGCAAGGTATTGTGCTTCTTCTAGCATTAAATCAATCGACAAACGCTCTACACCCGGCATGGACTCCACGCTCTCACGACGATCTTTACCCATAAGAATGAACATTGGGTAAATCAGATCATTAACAGAAAGTTGGTTCTCAGCCATCAAACGACGACTAAAATCGTGCTTACGTAAACGACGCATACGGCGTGCAGGGAATGGACCTTGAATTGATACAGACACCATTTTCTCCTTGTCTGGACGGTTATGATGATCAAATCATCTGGTGAACAAAATCATATCACTCTTGATGCATGTTGCGAGTGACAATCTGGAAAAAGGTAATGAAAAAAACTGAAAATGACCCAGCACTCACACTCAAGTATACTTCGAATACGAAACCAACTATGAAGCACAGAGAGTAACGATGATCGATACCCACGCGCACATCTATGCCAGCGAATTTGATAACGACCGCGATGAAGTAGTACAACGCGCCTTAACGCAAGGCATTAATAAAATCCTGTTGCCAAACATCGATCTGGACTCTATTGAGCCCATGCTACAAACCGAAGCGGCATATCCTGACGTGTGCCACTCAATGATGGGACTCCACCCTTGTTATGTGGACAGCAATGTTGAACAAACGTTGGAGATCATCCGCGGTTGGTTTGAGAAACACAAGTTTATTGCGGTGGGCGAAATCGGTATCGACCTGTATTGGGATAAAACCTATCGTGCTGAGCAAGAAATGGCGTTCGTAGCTCAACTTAACTGGGCAAAAGAGATGGACTTACCAGTCGTTATCCACACTCGTGATTCGATTGAAGAAACACTCACTTTGCTAAGACAAGAGCAAGATGGTCGTCTGCGTGGTGTATTCCACTGTTTTGGAGGCAGCTTAGAAGAAGCGCAATCAATCAATGAGCTAGGCTTCCACTTAGGCTTGGGTGGCGTATCGACCTTTAAGAATGGCGGGATGGATAAAGTCATTCCACATTTGGATATGCAGTGGGTCATTTTAGAAACCGACTGTCCATATTTAGCGCCTGTGCCACACCGTGGTAAACGTAATGAACCAGCCTACACTTCTCTCGTTGCACAACGTGTTGCCGACTTGCGTGATGTCGACATCGCAACCATCGATGCCATAACGACTGAGAATGCCAAAACGCTGTTTAATATTTAATTCACGAGAATTGAAAAAAGCGACGAAATCAACGTCGCTTTTTTATCACCTAAACTATTGAATGAACGATTCAACCCGTTGAAATAGTAGAACAATCCATACAAAATTATTGATAAACATAATAATTAACTAGCAACTCTACTTACTTCTCATATCGTCACTTTACTTCGTCCGCTTTGCAAAACTGTCGACAACTCGACACATTATTTTTCTATACTGATTTACGCCCATTAATTAGCACAAATGTAAAACAGCATGAATATGGAAGTTGAAGTGTGTACACATGGTGCTTACTTACAACGCGTACCGCGCAGTTTTTTTCAAAAGCTGCTGGGCATCAAGGAAGTATACGTATGCACAAAATGTGGTTACGTCATGAAAGTTAAGTAATTAGCCCAAGAAAAAACCAACCGCAAAAAAAGCGGCTCAATTGAGCCGCTTTTCACATCTAGATTAGCCTTATTCTTCGGTTTCCGCTTCTACTTCTTCGCTTCGACGAGTATAAAAACGCGCGAAGAACAAACCGACTTCAAACAGTAAACACATCGGAATAGCGAGTAAGGTTTGCGAGATCATGTCTGGTGGCGTTAACACCATACCTACGACAAACGCAGCCACTATAATATAAGGACGTTTCTGTCTTAAATCTTCTGGTGTAGTGGCCCCAGTCCAACACAACAAAATAATCGCAACAGGCACCTCGAATGCGATACCAAACGCCATAAATAGCGCCAGCACAAAGTCGAGATAACTCGAGATATCAGTTGCAAACTCTACTCCACCAAGAGAGATAGCGGTAAAGAAGCCAAACACCAATGGAAATACCACGAAGTAGGCAAATGCCACTCCACAGTAGAACAATAGCGAACTCGAAAACAGCAGTGGCATGATCAATCGACGTTCATGCTTGTACAAACCTGGCGCTACAAATGCCCACACTTGATACAAGATAAAAGGCACCGCAATAAATACCGAAGCAATTAACGTCAGCTTAAGTGGCGTAAAAAAAGGTGACGCTACATCCGTAGCAATCATGGTCGCGCCTTCAGGTAGACGCTCTACTAAAGGTGCGGAAACAAACTCGTAAATGTGGTTAGAGAAATAAATTAGTCCAACAAACACGACCAACACTGCGAGGATTGAACGCAGTAGTCGGTTGCGAAGCTCCAACAAATGACTAATTAAAGGTTGTGTCTGCTCGACGGTAGACATGGCAAACCTCTTATTAAAAACCAGATCAAAAAGGAGCTACCAATCACTAGTAGCTCCTCCGAATGAGACTATTCGGCTTTCTTATCTGCCGCTGTAACCTTGCTCTCTTGCGCTTTCACGGCCTCTTCGACTGCTGGCTCTGTTTTTACAGGCTCAGCCTCTGAATCGGTGTTCTTTGCGTAAGGACGATTTACAGATTGCGCTGCCTTCTTCAACTCTTCAACTGAAGATTTCAACTCAGGGGACAAATCATCCATCCCCATTTGTTCTGCTTTGCGCAAGTTTTCTTGCAGCTCTTGGACTTTCAGCTCGTGTGACAATTCGTCTTTGACGCTATTTGCCATACTCTTAGCGGCACCGATAAAGCGAGACACGCTGCGAATAGCATGAGGCAAACGCTCCGGCCCAAGAACGACCAGACCAACAACAGATATTAATACCAGTTCCCAAAAACCGATATCAAACACGTTTTACGCCTGCTCTTTGTCTTTTTTCGTTTCAGGAGCAGCTTCTTTTTTCTGCTGCTCTTCTAGACTTTTTGGTTCGAAGTCTGCGTCTTTGTCATTTTTCGCAGGTTCATCTTCGCTCATCGCTTTTTTGAAGCCCTTAACGGCACCACCCAGATCGCCACCGATACCGCGTAGTTTCTTTGTTCCGAATAGCAATACAACAATTACAGCAATGATTAGAAGTTGCCAAACACTGATACCACCCATTCTCTTTACCTCGGGTCTTTAAACAAACAAAAATATTTCAAGAGTTTAACGTCTATTGACGATAAGCTCGCCAACTAAGCAGCCAAAATGTGACACCTGCGATACCGCAGGCCAACGAAAGCTGCTCAAAAGCATCGTTCACCAATATTGCCGAGCATACGACTAAAGTCGCGCCAACGCCAAACAAAAACTTTCCTGTCGCCTGCTGGCGCTTGCTCTGGCGATACCCTTGATAAAGCTGATCCATACGTTGATTCATCGCTTTACCTTGTTTCAGGCTATCGTAAAGTAGCTCTGGCAGTTCAGGTAATTTCTCTGCCCAAAATGGTGCGCGGTCTTTAATCGCATTCACTAGAGCTTGCGGCCCAACTTGATTCATCATCCATTCCTCCAGGAATGGTTTTGCGGTCTCCCACAAATCAAGTTGAGGATATAGCTGCCTACCAAGCCCTTCCACGTACAACAGCGTTTTTTGCAACAGTACAAGCTGTGGCTGAACCTCCATATTGAATCGACGTGCCGTGTTGAACAAATTCAACAACACATGACCAAAGGAGATTTCGCACAATGGCTTAGCAAAAATAGGCTCACACACAATGCGAATCGCGAACTCAAACTCATCGACATTGGTATCCGCAGGCACCCACCCTGAATCCACATGTAACTCCGCCACTCGGCGGTAGTCACGATTGAAAAACGCCAGGAAGTTTTCCGCCAGATAACGCTTGTCTTCGCTATTAAGTGTACCAACGATTCCGCAATCTAGCCCTATCCACATTGGGTTCTCTGGATGTTCGGGTTTGACGAACACATTACCCGGATGCATATCGGCATGGAAAAAGCTGTCTCGGAACACCTGAGTGAAGAACACACTCACACCGCGTTCCGCGAGCAATTTCATATTGGTGCCATTTGCTTTCAAGCCTTCAATATCAGAGACTTGAATGCCATATATTCGCTCAGAAACCATGACAGTTTCATTACTGAAGTCGGGAAAAACTTCAGGAACATACAATTCTTCGCTGCCCTCAAAGTTGCGGCGCAACTGAATGGCATTCGCCGCCTCACGTCGCAAGTCGAGTTCATCAAGCAGGGTTTTCTCGTACTCACGCACGACTTCAACTGGTTTTAAACGACGTGCTTCAGGCATCGCTCCGGCGACTATACGCGCCATTCGGTGCATCAGTTTTAGATCTGAATCAATGACTGGGCGAATATCTGGGCGGATAACCTTTAATACCACTTCTTGGTTAGTGTCTTTTATGCGCGCAGTATGTACCTGAGCAATCGACGCAGACGCCAGTGGTTTGATATCAAACTCGGTAAACCATTTTTCTAACGGACCACCTAATGCTTGCTCCATCTGCTTTTTTGCCAACTCGCCATCAAAAGGCGCGACTTGGTCTTGAAGTAAAGCTAGGGGATCAGCGATATGCGGAGGAAATAAGTCACGGCGCGTCGACATCATCTGACCGAACTTAATCCAAACCGGCCCCAGCTCTTGCAGTGCTAAACGCAGACGTTCACCGAGTGGTTTTTCTGGGTGCTTGTTCTTAATCCAAAACAAGCTTTTGCGCAGTAAAAGCGGAGCTTTGGTCAGTTGGTGATCGGGAAGCAGCTCATCTAAGCCGTATTCCAGTTGTACTTTGGCGATGTGGTATAAGCGCTTTAGTTCTGCTGGCGTCATGGTTTCTCCAATGCAGGCTTATCTGCATCCAGCTTATTCAGCAAAGCCGTTAAACGAGCTTCAATGCGAGAAGCCTGGCTGCGAACCTCATCAACTTGGTCGCAGAAATAGGCCACTTCTAACGGAGCGGGAGCCAGTTTCCATTCTTCAGTCACTACTTGCGCAAGATGACGTTGGTGTTTTTCTGCTTGAGACGCAAGAAAGTTGCCGATGTTTTTTGAGCCTTGCACAAAGGTATGTGCGGCGACATCGCCAGTCACGCGAGACAACCACTCTTCAACATCTGGTTTGCAATCCACCATCAACTGAGAGAATTTCTGCGCCAATTGAATATCGCCTTCGAGTTCAAGTTTATCTTGTTTAATAAGACGAGTGATGTTGGCCTGATCGCGCAGCTCTGGTAACACACTCAAGTTGAGCGATAGATAGCAGTTAGGCTGCCCTTCGTAATGACCAAGCACATCAATTTGCTGACTAAAAACAAATGTCAGTGTTTTATTGATCTCTTTCAGGTGAACTTGAATAACTTGACCTTTTAGACGCGCTAAACGACGGCCCAATGCAGGGTCGTCTTTGATCAGTGTATTCAGTGACGTTTCAATCACAGCGGTGATAAGTGGTTCAAATGGCATGCCGTTAACCCTTAGAATTTATAACCGCGATGCAAAGCCACAATACCACCAGTTAAGTTGTAGTATTTGGTGTTTTCAAAACCTGCGTCTTGCATCATGCCTTCCAGCGTTTCTTGGTCTGGATGCATACGGATTGACTCCGCTAGGTAGCGGTAACTCTCTGAGTCATTCGCAACTAGCTCACCGATTCTCGGCAACAAGTGGAATGAATATGCGTCGTATACTTTCGATAACGGCTCTAGCACTGGTTTTGAAAATTCCAACACCAATAGACGGCCGCCTGGCTTCAGTACGCGGAACATTGAACGAAGCGCTTTGTCTTTGTCTGTCACATTACGCAAACAAAAACTGATGGTGATGACATCAAAATAATCATCAGGGAACGGCAGTTCTTCTGCGTTGGCTTGAACGTAATGCACGTTACCCACAATACCGTTGTCACGCAGTTTATCGCGACCAACGTTAAGCATTGAGTTATTGATATCGGCAAGGATGACATGGCCTTCATCGCCAACAATGCGCGAGAATTTCGCCGTCAAATCACCCGTACCACCACCTAGGTCAAGAATACGTTGGCCAGGGCGAGCACCACTACAATCGATAGTGAAGCGCTTCCAAAGGCGGTGAATACCACCAGACATCAGGTCATTCATGATGTCGTATTTTGTTGCCACGGAGTGGAATACTTCGGCAACCTTAGTCACTTTTTCGTCTTTTGCCACTGTAGAGAAACCAAAGTGAGTGGTTTCATTCTCTAACGCTGTATTGGATTGCAAACTTGTGTCCGTCATTCTAATTCCTCTTAGGCAGCGCTTTCCTCTACGGGGCGTTTGTTGACAAATAAAATCGCCCACTGCACTGCGGGCGATTAGTTTACTTTATCCTCAGCCGGATGTCTTTCTACTAACGGGTCATTTTCTGAAAATGCATCACTCTGCGCTAACTGCGCGAGGTCGGAAGAAATCGGTCGTTTAATTTCAACTCCCAAGTGTTTAAAGCTTTCGGCTTGGCGAATCACATTTCCGCGCCCTGTGGCAAGCTTGTTCATCGCACCTTGATAGCTTTGATTCGCCTTATCCAGCGCACCACCGAGCCCCTCCATGTCGTCTACAAACAATCGTAATTTGTCGTAGAGTTTTGTCGCACGCTGCGCAATCATTTTGGCGTTTTCATTTTGGCGTTCATTGCGCCATAGATTATCAATGGTGCGCAGTGCCACCAGCAACGTTGTTGGGCTCACCAAAATGATGTTTTGCTCCATCGCGTCTTTGATCAAACTTGGATCGGCTTGAATCGCGACTTGGAACGCCGGCTCAACCGGGATAAACATCAGAACATAGTCCAAACTCTGAATACCTTTGAGTTTGTGGTAGTCCTTCATGCTTAACCCTTTGATATGTGCACGTAGAGCGGCTAAATGCGCATTCAAAGCCTGATCGCGCTCAGCATCAGTTTCGGCGTTGAAGTAGCGCTCATAGGCAACCAGCGCCATTTTAGAATCCACAACCACTTGTTTGTTTTGTGGGAGATGAACAATGACATCAGGTTGGTAACGCTTGCCTGCTTCATTTTGTAAGTTCACCTGAGTCTGATATTCGTGCCCTTCACGCAAGCCAGATTCGGCAAGTACCCTAGCGAGCACCACTTCGCCCCAGTTACCTTGTTGTTTGTTGTCCCCTTTCAACGCTTGGGTCAAATTAACCGCTTCGCGCGTCATTTGCTCGTTCAAACGTTGCAGGTTTTTCAGCTCATGCACTAGGGTATGGCGCTCTTTAGCTTCTTGGCTAAAGCTGTCATTAACGTGCTTTTTGAACCCTTCTAACTGTTCTCTAAGCGGTGACAACAAGCCTTCTAAACTCTGACGGTTTTGCAAATCGACCTTCGCGGTTTTTTCTTCAAACAGTTGATTTGCCAAGTGCTCAAATTGTTGTTTCAAGCGTGCTTCCGCTTGTTCTAAAATTTGCAGTTTTTCGGCATTAGCTTGGTTAATTTGCTCATGGCGAGCTTGCTGTTCACGCAGTTGCGTTTCTAGACGTGATTTGTGTTCACGCATTTGACCAAGCTCATCAAAGTATTGCTGGCGCTCTTGCTTTACGGCCTCGAAGTAACGCAGTTTTTCCATAGCTGCCATCAGCTTTCCGTGCGTTTGACGCACTTCAAACGCGGCTTTATCGCGCTCATCATCTAATTCATCCAACTCTTGCTGGGCATCGGCAAGGCTTTGCTTGACCTGTTCAAGTTGCTGTTGATGAAGCTGTTTTTCTGAAACAAGTTGTTGCTCGAGAAGCTGAGTTTGGGTGATAAAACGCTGTTTCACCCACCAACCGGCAGCGACACCACTAAGCGTGGCAGCACAAAGAGAAGAGAGAATGAGAGATTGGTACTCAAGAATCCATTGCATAATAGCGAGTTAGCCTGTGTTTTGTATCTATAACAATGGTATTTAGACACTGGATAAATGTCCAGTTTGTTGGATGAAAAATCCTCGCATACACTAGGCCTTCCTATAATATTCTTTCTTCCGCTCAAATTATCCAAACCGAGCGGCACATCATCACGCAGAGGCATCATGAACGAGCGTCGCGCCCTAGGATTTGGGCTCTCAGCAGTATTACTTTGGTCTACCGTTGCAACCGCATTTAAACTCACGTTGGCAGAATTTACGCCGATTCAAATGCTATGCATTGCCAGCATCGTCTCTGCGATTGCGCTAACAGTAATCTGTGGTGTGCAAGGTAAACTGGGCCAGTTAAGCGCTACATTTTTCTCAAACCCTTGGTATTACCTACTGCTTGGGTTGATTAACCCTTTGGCGTATTACGTTATTCTGTTCAAAGCATATGACTTGCTGCCCGCATCTCAGGCTCAAGCGATCAACTACAGCTGGGCCATCACCTTAACGCTAATGGCCGCTGTTTTCTTAGGACAAAAGATCCGTGGTAAGGACTGGCTGGCTTGCGGTTTTAGTTATGTCGGCGTGATAGTGATTGCCACACAAGGAAATCTTTTAGGCATGGAACTTGAGAGCCCGTTGGGTGTTGGTCTTGCGCTGCTATCAACGCTGCTGTGGGCCGGTTACTGGATTTTAAATACCAAAAATAAGGCCGACCCTGTGGTTGGCGTTCTGCTCGGCTTTTTGGTCGCTATTCCATTCGCCATTGGTTTAAGTCTTTATGAAGGTGCGAGCTGGCAGGCAATCTCAATTAAAGGCTGGGCAGCGGTGACGTATGTCGGACTGTTTGAAATGGGGATCACTTTCGTTTTGTGGCTGAGCGCACTCAAATCAACGCAAAACACCGCGCGTATCAGTAATCTGATCTTTGCTTCTCCATTTATCTCACTCATGTTGTTAGCTACCATCATCGGCGAAGAAATTCATCCTTCAACCTTGATTGGCCTGGTATTGATCATCAGTGGCTTAGTCATTCAGCAAGTCTCATGGGGCAAGAAAACCAAAGCGGTAAACGCTTCTTAATCACCTATCCAAAGCCCTAAAAAACGATGCAATAAGTTGGATAAAAAAGAGATATAGATAACATTTTAATGATAGAAAGCACTTTACGCTGCTAGGATTTAGCTACGCGTTGGATACGATACTCACAAAGCCCAATAGCTTACGCTAGATTCTAATATAATTACCTTTGGGCGATTTAGGACTCGTTATTAATTATGTTTCGCTTCGCTATTCCTTCGCCTTTGATGGCAGACTGGCAACACGTTCTGCGACAATGCTGTGATGTAACTCAAGCTCAGGGACAGCTTTATACTCTGAGCGATACTCAGCAGTGGCTATCGACTGAGGTGTCCACCTCAACCCAAAATCATCGTGCTATCATCGATGTGATAACGCAAGTTGTCGATCACTTTACGCCGACAGATTTTACAGTTAGCCATACCCCCTTTGAAGAGCAAACCTTGAGCATTGGACCGATTTGGCTACCTAATGGCGAATTGCTTGCCGTACTGACACTGACTCACCCTAATGATCAATCAACGGTTGTTTCGGCATGGCTAAGCGCAATCGCGGGGCGGATCAGCTTTGATATCAACTTGCACTGTCAGCAAGAACAAACGCGACATCAAAGCGCGGAAATAAAGCCAACACCAACACTACAAGAGTTTATCGACTGCCTTGAAGACCACGTATGGATAAAAGGCATGGATGGTCTTTATTCGATGACCAATCGAAGCGTAGAAAACGCGTGGCAAAAAACCAACAGTGAAATCATTGGAAAAGACGATTTTGCCCTGTTTAGCCATGAACGTGCGGAAAAATTCATTGATGCCGATAAATTGGTGGTAGCCACTGGCACGCAAAATATTGTTGAAGAATGCCGTCAAATTGATGACAACAATAACCCCACTTGGCTAGAAACCATTAAGTCTCCTGTCCGTGATCATGCGGGAAACTTAATCGGCATTCTGGGGATGACACGTAACATCACCCGCCGAAAAATGGTAGAAACGCAGCTCTCCTTAGCGTCCCAAATTTTCAACAATTCGCAAGAAGGCATGGTCATTACAGACCGCAATGCCAACATCATTGATGTAAACACGGCTTTTACCCAAATTACAGGTTACCGCTCTGAAGAGGTGATAGGAAAAAACCCACGAATTCTGCGCTCAGGTCATCATGATCAAGGTTTCTATCAACAGTTGTGGCATCAACTCGAAAACAAAGGCCAATGGAAAGGCGAATTCATCAACAGAAAGAAAGATGGCAGCATTTATCCGCAATTAGCGACCATTAGCGCCGTAATGGACGATAAAAACCACCTTATTAACTACATTTGTGTGTTTGAAGATATCTCTGTGCGTAAGGCACACGAAGAAAAGCTGCAGCGCATGGCTTTTTACGATCCATTAACCAATCTACCTAATCGCACTCATTTACTTAGCTTACTCGAGCAACACATCGAAACCGGACACAAAAGCCAGCAGACGTTTGCCACCCTATTCTTAGATATCGACCATTTCAAACACATCAACGATAGCATGGGCCACTTCTGTGGTGACCAATTGCTGTCTAAGTTAGCGATTCGTCTGCAAGATGTGCTTCACCTCAATGCGCATGTGGCTCGCATTGGCGGCGATGAATTTGTGATTATTTTGCCAGACATCCATAGTGATGTTTCCTTATTGGAAACCGTCGGCGATATTCTAAGCGTATTCCAGCAACCATTCGACTTGGCAAACCACGACTCACTTCGTGTCTCGACCAGTATTGGTATTGCCTTGTACCCAAGAGACGGTCAAGACAGTGAAACCTTACTGAAAAACGCAGACACCGCGATGTACTTAGCGAAGAAAAATGGACGCAACGGCTACGCGTTTTACTCACCGGATTTGACCGATAAATCCGTATCCCATGTACGCATTCAATCCGCTTTGCATCAAGCAATAGAAAAACAACAACTCCGGTTAGAATTCCAACCGCAATACAACTTGGAACAAAATTCGATTGTCGGCGTGGAAGCTTTATTACGCTGGCAGCATCCAGAGTTTGGCCCTGTACCACCAGCAGACTTTATTCCAATTGCAGAAAAAACAGGGCTGATTCAAAGCATTGGTGAGTGGGTGTTACAACAAGCTTGTTTGCAAGGTAATGCTTGGCTGGACCAAGGCATCGAGTTTGGCAAAATCGCCGTCAATGTTTCTGCGTTGCAGCTTCAGCAGTCAAATTTCATTCAGCGATTAAGTACTATCCTCGATAACACCGGATACCCTGCCCAACGGTTAGATTTGGAGATCACAGAGAGCTTTTTACTGATCGACCCTCAACAAGCCATTGCATCGTTAAATCAATTACGAGAGCTGGGTATTGAGATTTCTCTGGATGACTTTGGAACTGGCTATTCGTCTTTGTCTTACTTGAAAGGTTTGCCAATCAACAAACTGAAAATTGACCGCTCATTTGTCAGTGATGTCCCAAGTAATAGCGACAGCAACGCGATTGTGAATGCCATTATTGCCATGGGAAAAACGCTGTCGTTGAAAGTCGTCGCGGAAGGGATAGAAACTCGGGAACAAGCCGATTACTTATTCGAAAAAGGCTGTATTTATGGTCAGGGATATTTATTTAGTCAGCCAGTGAGCGCTGGAAAACTGTTTCGTTGAACCAGCTTGACCCTCAAGTCACTCTCGCGGTGCCACGTCCGCGGAGGTGATTTGCTTTGCTTGATTTTGGGTTGATTGGCATAGCTCTAGACGATCAACCAAAATATTGATACAAACCAGCAACGGCACACCGATCAATAGTCCCATTCCGCCCCAAAGCCAGCCCCAAAAAACAAGCCAAACAAAAATCACTAACGGGTTTAAGTTAAACCTTTTCCCCAATAGTGTTGGTGTAACAAACTGACTTTCAATCAAATTGAGCAGTAAATAGATAGACACCACCGTCAGCATAAAACTGACCGACTCCAACTGCAGATAAGCCACAAAACCGAAACTCACCATGGAGATGACTGGGCCGAGATACGGCGCAAAATTCATCACGCTAGCAAACGCGCCCCACAAGAACGGGTCCTCAAGGCCTAAAACAAAAAACACCGCCCCAACACTCAACCCAAGTCCCGCATTCACCAACGTGATAGTGCCAATGTATCGAGATAGGTCTTTCTGTAGTGCTTTGACCAACTCAATCGCTTGGCGCTGCTTGGCAAACCCATGTAAGTAAGACACTGACTTTCGAAATAAGCTTCGTCCATGATTGAGCATAAAGTAAACCATAAACAGCACGATCATCGCTTGTGTCAAAATCGTCGGCGTAGTGGTCGCGAGCGTTTTTACCAAAGAAAAGACGGTGTTGTTCCCGACCTCATCCATACTCATATCATTGGCGATATTCAATGGAGTATTAAGGTGATCAGCCGAAGCTTTAGTAACTTCGCTTACTTCTTGCGACACATTTTTCACGATACTGGGCAGCTCAGACCACCATTGCTTGGCGGGCTCCGACATGGCGGCAAGACCAATAATTGAGGCGCCAACGAGGAATGACAGTGTCAACACGACGGTAATAGCACGTGGTAAGCCTTTGTCTTCAAGATAATTAATGAAAGGACTGCACAGCAGAGAAATAAAGGTGCTAAGTACAATAGGTAACAATATTGGCTTGGCAAAATACAGCCCTGGGACGAGTAACAGGACGAGAAGCGTTGCACCAATCGCAGTGTTGGCAGGAATGTTCAATTTCGCTGTCATAATAAGCTCAGAATCGGTAAGAAAATTTTGCGGTGAAATCCGCTATTAGAGTGGTTCGCCCTCTGTCGTCGCAGCGTTGCTTACTTGTGTTGCTGCATTTCCATTTTGCTCCGCATCTGACTCATCCAGAGAAGCTGCCGCGACCGGCTTTGTGAGCGAATCGGTAATATCAGACACGCTGCTAACCAATAGCCCCATTGACGAAATAGAAGAAGTCAGTCGAGACAATCGACCTGCTTTTGCTGCGGTAACGGCAACGACAGCACTAATGCCTAATGTCGTCCAAGGGTTTTCTCTCACAAACTTCTTGGTGGTAAACGTGAACATTTCCATCGACAAACAACATTGCTCTAGAGATGCTTTACCTTCCATCCGCTTGATCCGCATGGCTCGATTGAGCTTTTGTAGCGAGCGCATCCCACCCCTCCTGTAATTGTTCTGTCGTATTTTTGAATCCAAGAAATCCAACTAAACGCTTCTGCCACCAGGCTAAAGCAAATAATGCCAAGCCTAATGATGTGATAAATACACCCACGGCAACATATACGTTGGCAGTTAACTGATAAGCCACCACCCCAGAGGCAAGGCACAAACTGAATACGAACAATACCGACAATAGGGTAAAAACAACGGTACACAGCAAAATCTGACGCACTGCGGACACGTTAACTTTCATCTCCAAGAGGAACAAATCCAACGTTGAACCTGACCATGCTTTTAGCGATTTCGTCAGTTGGTCCAATTGCGCAAGAATGCTGCTCAAACCATTAATGGTTTGTTGGATATCCTGTTCTTCTGCCCCATCAGGGGCTCGGCCGCTGTCTGAAGCCGCCGAGCCTGATTGCTGATTGGTAACTTGCCCTGAGTTATTCATGTGAAGCCTCGCCTTTCTGTTGTGTGGCTTAATCCTTGGTGACCACTATTATTTGATCAGCTTCGAAACCGCCCAACCAGCAAGGAAGGCACAGCCTATGCTCAGCAATGGGCGCTCCTTGATTACATTTTCTGCCGACTTAGTCGCCTGCTGAACTTGCTGTGCACCGACATCCAGCTTCTCTTTGGCTTGATCTTTCATCGCGCCAACGGCTTCCGTCGTGGCTTGTTCCGCTAAGTGATATGCTTCTTCTAACTGCTCTTGAGGTTTTACTGTGCTTTCTTTTGTAGTAGCCATAACTAGCCTCCATTAATGAGTTGAATAGTGAATCAAGTGAAACAATGTTTGACCTCACTTACTCCCTACAAAGCCATATCCATGCCAGAATTTTAAGTTGTTGTTTTTTATTGATTTTATTTTTATTTCGATAAAAAGCCGTATCTGTACGTGTAATTCTTTCCAGGCTTTCCCCGCCATTCTTGTAATTTTTTCTTAGCGCCTTACCGACTGTTAGCAATTTATTGCAAAACAAGACATTAAGTCACTGATTAATAAGACTTAAAACTCATTGGCATACAACCTGCAATTGAAGATGAACATCGTGTTTGTATTCCATACGCTCAAACACCCCTATCACCAGTAAATAAGGAGTGGCATATGAAAAATGAAAACATCGCCTCAATCATTGAGCTTATCGAAAGCGGAAATGAAATTTACAACAAGGCCATCGAGAACATCGACAACACTTCTTTGAATAATGTGTTGGTAGAACTGCTCAGAGTACGTGAGCGTGCAGTCATTGAGCTCACTCCCTACTCTCTAGCAAGTAACAATGAAGAATCTGCCGACGACACTCCGGTTTCCTACACCATCAAGGCGCGTGAGGTCTACAGCGACGTGATGAAGGAAGTGTCCTCTGACAAAGAGTCTATGTATTTAGAACAGCTTGAAGGTGTCGAAAGCAAGGTACTCAAAGAGATTGAGAATTTGATTACTTCCCACCCAGAGCAGGCGGATAACTCGGTTCTGCTGAAAGTTCGTAGCGATATAAAAAGTTGCAAAGAAAAACTCAGCAGCATCAGCCTTATTAGCTAAAACCTGGTGGTCGCCCTTGCAATAAAGCTCGGTATTGAGCAAAGAAATGGCCAACTTGCTTTGGCCATTTCTGACAAGCCCACAGGCGCATTAACATAACCGTCACGAGAAATGTCCCACGACAATAATCACAAATAAAGAGGTCACTATGACATTGGATAACAATCGAGTAAGGGAGCTACTCGTAAAAATGACACACCATCGCCAAACGTGTTTGCCTCTCGTTAACCCGCAATCACATATGACACTCGCAAGAGCGGCATATCGATTCGTGAAAATAGAAAAAGTGATGATCAAAAAGATGGCGAAGCTGTTCTTCGATCAAGATGGTGAACAATTCATTGCAGAAAATGCCACCGAATACGGCGTTGCCGAGTTAGGCAATTACAAAGAAATGCATTTTATGAATAAATTACTGTTAGATGATTTAAAAGCCCTGCTTAGAGCCATTGACGACACCAACTTAACCGCACTTGTTTCTTATTGGTTAGCTGCTTTACAAGTTGAAAACGATGAAATTGAAAAGCACTTACCTCAGGGTGAGTAATTATACTCGCCCTTCTTTCTTCACTTTGTTTAACCCTCATCCCCAATCAACCTAATAAAAAGGTGCAGATAGACAAAAGCCGCTGCATCTACGCAGCGACCTTGATAGCCTTTTTACGACGCACACCAAATCATCAAACAGCACAGAAAAAGCGCCATGTAGAATACGAAGCAAATGGCGCGTTATCCGCGGATTATCTGTGTTAAAGCGAAGCTGATTTACGTCTCTGGCTTGGAACAAATACGTTCAATGACTTTGGACGCAGCTTGATTGCCAGTTGCTCATCAGAATACAGTTCACCATCAATCACATATTCAATCGGTTTATTCGCAGAAATAGTGACGCTCTGAGCCGTCGCGTATTGAAAATGTGTCGATTCTTCCTGTGCGCCTACGCTCGTTAATATCAGATCCGACAAGGCGATAAGACGTCCGCCTAAAGACTCGGTGTTATCTAAATATGTGATATGCAGCTTGCCATCATCAGGCTGCGGCGCATCACCACCTTGGGCAAGCAACGTACTAAATGGAGCGATATTCGCAACGACAAAACTATGGACGTCAAGCGTTTGTGTATTCTTGTCGTGGTTTCCATCTTCAGTTGGAGCGTCTAACGATACGGTTAAAGCTTGCGTTTCTTCCGCCACTACAGCATTAAAAAAGCCGGTGAGGTAAGCGAGTTGTCCAAAAACATTTTTCTCTTCTCGCTGAGCGTGCTCGATCATTTTCTGTTCTAGCCCAATGCCTAAGACCAATAAAATAAGCCGCTGATTACATTCCGCAGTATCAATACGTTGGCAGTGTCCGCCAAGCAACGCTTCACACGCTTTTTCGACCGGTGAGAATTTTGCGCCAACGCCATAGAGCACATGACATAACGCATTGGCAGTTCCGAGCGGAACAATACCGAGTTTTAGGTCGGTATCCACCAATTGGCTCGCCACCTCTGTTACTGTGCCATCGCCACCAGCTACGATGATTTGCTTAGCTCCACTTTCTTTTGCCTGTTGTGTTAGCTGCTCGGCGCTGAGGTTTGTGGTGGTTTGATGAATACTCAAGCGATATTTTTTGGTTAGTTCACGAATCAAGTGCTGTTCGTTTTCCTCCCATTTTCCGCCACCTGCAACAGGGTTAACCACCATCCAAGTGGATTGATCCAGCCCTAGCACGCCTTTTTCACTGATCGCTCGTAACGTTCTAATCTGTAATTTATTCAATCTCGCGGTACTGCGTACGTCATTGATTTTTTTCATCACGGATTCAACCGTCAGTGACGGGTCTTTGCTTAATAAATACGCCGCCACAACAAACACTGAACGACCACGCCCTAACGCACAATGCACAACCACTGCCCGCGAGCACGAGATTTGAGTATCAATCCAGTTAATCGCATGGCGCAGGCGCTCTAGCGTTGGGGCTTTGTGGTCGAGTACCGGAATCGAAAGGTAATGAAACTGCTTGTCGGTCATCGCACTTTCAAGGCCTGCAAATTCTGCGGTGACATCGACAATACAAGAGATTTCATTGGATTCGAGAAAATCTAAGTCACTCTGAAACAAACGGCGAGATAGGTATAAATTGTCGCTGACTTTTTGGATTGGAGGCACTGTATCACGCCGTCTTTCCCAGGCGTTATACGCTCTAGCCCCCAATAGAAATGGGATGAATGCCCAGCGAATCCACCTGACAATCTTGCCATCTTGGTTTTTTCTAAAAATAGAGGGAATGTCGAATACGTAGGCTACGCTGACCAACGCTAAAGAAAGCGATATCCATAAGAACAGCAAACTAACGATAATTTGAGGCGTATAGATAGCGGCCAATAAACTGATCAGAGCGCCAAGAATATAATATTTGATGATAAACATTCGCTCTCCTTGCCTTCAGCGAGTGCACTTTTTAGTGGAAGTTAGAATACGCGGGGGATTGAGCTTGGATACATGAACTTTAGTTAACGCCTTGATTGAGTGCCTTCCCGTGCCGAAATGGCACGAAAAGGTCCAACACTCTACCTAGCTTACCATCTCTTCAACATAACCATCCGCTAGTTTCATTTTCTGCTTATCGGTCATTACCTTACCGGCTAACTGGAAGAAACGCTGCTCTTCTTCCTCAAGATGGTGCAACACTTTGTGACGCAAGGTTTTCATTAGGTTGAGCCACGCTGGCGAGCTCATATCGGTTGCATCAAGCTGTGCAATCACTTTATCAATTTCATGATGCTCTGCGATGCCATGGCGAGTGAGATCAATGGTCTTATCACTATCTATTAAAGGCGCGTAGAAAAACCGCTCTTCTGCCGCTGCGTGCTGTTCGAGTTCCTCTTTAAGGTTGTGGTAAAACTCTTCACGAGCGGGGGAATCTCCAGACGTTTCCATCAGAGCATCGAGTAAAAGGCGTTGCTTTTCATGACTCTCTTTCAGTACATCAAATATGTTTTTCATCTTTGACTCCTTATCTGATTGTAAACAATTGGGACAAAAGGAAGGGCGGTTATTGACCGCCCCTCTCTTACATAGCTATGCGTAAAAAACCTAACCTGATTCGGCTAACAGTCTTGGTCTTCAGCGTTTAGATTTTCTTTAATGTTTTCACATTCATCTTCAATCGCATTTTGGGTTTCTTCGGCGGCTTCATCTATCTTTTTGCCGGCCTGTTCCATTGGCCCTTCTTCACTACAAGCTGCCAACGCAAACACCAAACCGAATACTGCGGCGATACGGTAAACAAATGACGTAAGTCGCATGGAATCTCCTATCTATTTACGTTTTTTCTTCCCAGCAGAACAATCACTATTGATACAATTAATGACAATAGGAATAGGTAAAATATCACTTGCGCGATAGAGGCAGCAGCTCCTGCAATACCGGTAAAGCCTAATAGTGCAGAAATTAGTGCCAGTGCCAGAAAAATAAACATCCAACGAACCATAGTGTTACCTCCTAATAAAAGTGGGTTAAATCACTCGGCTCGCTATTATTGAACCACTTCTAGCTTATCAATCACCTTATTTACGTCATTGGTGTTATTTGCAATTGAAATTGCAAGATCATGCTCCGCATCTGAATTAACTTTACCTGCCAACGTTACCGTTTTGTGTTCTGTCGTTACATCAATATCCGTGCCACTCACATTGGTATCCATTAGTAGGCGCGTTTTAACTATAGTCGTGATTTTAGAATCGGTCAGTGTAGCTAAAGCTTCTGAATCAGTTTCTTTCTTGCCTTCATTCACTACTGACAATTCGTTGTTTACTTTTTTCACACCATCAAGACCAGTAACAAGCTCTTCGGCAAGTGATTTTTCAAGATCATTGTTTACCGAACCAGAAAGGGTAACGACCTGATTCTCAACATCGGTATTGATATCAAAAGAGTTGAGATTGCTGTTTAGCAGTAGCGTGGTTTCAGCTTTACCATCTAGCCAAGCGTCCATGGATTCTTTTTCCCATTTATCACTCGCTAAGACTGCTGTAGATGAAGTAGCAAGAACTGACGTAAGTACAATTTTAGCTGCGATGTTATTCATGGTAATTCTCCTTTATTGACGTTGCACTTCCCTATAAGCAAACCATGTGCCAACTTTATAACTTATTGTTTTTAATTAACTAATAAAGAAAAGAGGTAAAAATGAGATGAGCAATAAAGTATAAGCATGAATTATTTACACGTAAAAAATGTAATTTTTAATCGGTGATAAAGCCTCCGTCACTTGTGCCGAAATAACCTGATAAAACAGAAAGGCTATTTCTCCAGAATCAATTAATAGCAAAATTATTATTTAAAAAATAAAAATCTGAACAAAAGGAAATATCTACTGATGGCTCTCACCGATATATATCAAAAAGGGGCTAACAACATAAAAATACCGAACAAATCCTTAAATCTATGCTGACAATATTTTGTCTTGTGAAGTGAGAATAATCCACGTACATTGTTTCTGTCATAGTAAAGAGGACATTTCTATGTCGATGCCAAGCCTGTTTCTAAGAATACAAGATCCATCACTTAAAAATGCCATCGCTTCTTGCCAGGAACTGAACAAATTTCGTCTGCATGACATCGATGCCGCAGACCAATGGATTGAAGATTTCCTACAACTCAAACCGGAAGTTGCGATTGTTGAAGTCGCCCACTTTACTAGTGCAGATTATCAACGTCTTTCTAATATCGAAGACATCTACGATATGGACTTGATCATCATTAGCTCAGGCGCTCCAAACGAGAACTTGGATAAGCTGATGAACTTGGGTGCTATTTTTCACTACAGAAAGCCCGTTGATATTGCCATTCTGACGGACACCCTGAGCGAAGTCAGCCAATACTATCAACACAAACAAGATCAAGGGCGTAAAGTGTCCACCAGCGATCTTGACCAATTTGGTCTTTTGGTCGGCTCTTCCTCTCCGATGCATCAGCTCTATCGTATGATCAGGCGCGTTGCTAAAACAGAAGCCAACGTCCTTATTGTCGGTGAAAGTGGATCAGGCAAAGAACTGGTGGCGCAGACCATCCACTTAGCGAGTGAGCGTAAACAACAGCCCTTTATAGCGATTAACTGTGGTGCCATTAGCCCTGAATTGGTTGATAGTGAACTGTTTGGCCATGAGAAAGGCGCTTTTACCGGAGCAAATAAAACTCACCAAGGTGTATTTAAGCAGGCAGAGGGCGGCACCCTATTTTTAGATGAAATCACCGAGATGCCTATCGAGCATCAAGTGAAGCTATTACGGGTGCTAGAAACCGGAGAGTATCGCCCAGTTGGCAGTAATACGGTTCATATCGCTAATACTCGCATCATTGCTGCTACAAACCGTGATCCTAAAATCGCCATTGAGGAGCAGTTCCTGCGTGAAGATCTGTTTTTCCGCTTATCGCATTTCCCATTAACGATACCGCCACTGCGAGAACGAGGCGGTGATATCGTCGGTCTGGCCAAGCACTTTATCGCGCACCGCAACGCCAATGAGGCAAAAACCAAAACGATTCTTGACTCTGCGATCCAAAAAATCGCTGCACACGACTGGCCAGGTAATGTCCGTGAGCTCAAACACACGATCGAGCGTGCATTTATTTTGGCTGATGACACCATCCGAGATGAACACCTTATCTTCGACACACCACCATTGGAAACAGGCACCAGCATCGAAGACCTTGTTCCGGCGGGCGTTTCGCTAGAAGAGCTAGAAAAAGCCGCCATTCTCAATACCCTTGAAGAGAATCAAGGCAATAAAACGGAATCAGCGCAGGAGTTAGGCATTAGCGTGAAAACGCTCTATAACAAACTCGAAAAGTATCAAGACGAGTAACTCGCTATGGGAATACAAAAAGAGCACTGACTTTTATTCAGTGCTCTTTTTGTATCTTATCTTTTATGCAGTTAGGCTGCGTTTGGTGTTTGATTAAACCCACTGCCCCGCAACAAAGCCGCTCGACCAGCACCACTGAAAATTGTAGCCCCCTAGCCAACCAGTCACATCCATCACTTCACCAATAAAATAAAGCCCTTTAATGTCTTTGCATTCCATGGTTTTCGAGGATAAGTGATCAGTATCGACACCGCCGAGTGTCACTTCCGCAGTTCGGTAGCCTTCGGTGCCATTCGGGGCGATATCCCAATGCTCTAGACGCTCCACAATCGCCGCAAGCTCCTTTTGATTGAACTGTTTTAGCGGTTTATCGACTAGCTCTTTACGTTCAATTAAGACTTCAACCAGACGCTTAGGCAGCACTTTGGCAAGCGTATTCTTGAGTGACTGATTTGGATGCTTCTCACGACTGCGTTCTAATAACTCAGCAACATCATCGTTTGGCACAAGATTGATCAACACCTTTTGTCCGGCCCGCCAGAATGAAGAAATCTGTAACACTGCTGGACCAGATAAACCACGATGTGTGAACAACAGGGCTTCTTTGAACATGGTGCCATCTTCAGCCGTAATTTCCGCAGGTACCGCGATACCAGATAACTCAGCAAAGTCTTCTTTGTCTTCTTTATGCAGAGTAAATGGTACAAGACCTGCCGTGGTTGGGATAACTCGAAGACCAAATTGTTCCGCGACTTTATAACCAAATGGTGTCGCTCCCAGTTTTGGCATCGACAAGCCACCTGTTGCGATAACTAAAGACTCACATTCGACAATCTCAGTACCAGCATGCAAACGAAAGCCTTCATCAATTTTTTCAATCGAATGAACATCGCATTGGTAACGCTGCTCGATGTTCGGCATGTCACACTCAGCTAACAACATCTTCACGATATCTTTGGCCGTAAATGCATCGACACAAAACAACTGGCCGTGATCACGCTCTTCGAACTCAATGCCATGTTTACACACCATCGAGATGAAATCCCAGTTAGTGTATTGGGAGAGCGCCGACTTAACAAAGTGCGGGTTTTGACACAAATAGTGATTAGCTGAAACGTCGTAGTTAGTGAAGTTACAACGACCACCGCCCGAGATAAGGATTTTACGTCCTGGCTTTTTAGCATGATCGAGCACCAAAACACGGCGGCCTCGCTTGCCTGCTTCTGCAGCACACATTAAACCTGCTGCGCCTGCGCCAATTACAACAACATCAAATTTCTTACTCATCGGTAGCTCTTAGACTGATTGGTATCGAATCAAAATAAAAAAGGATGTGCACATTGCACATCCTTGCTTTCTAGGCGCGACATTCTACCGACAAATACCGAAAGGGAAAAGCGCTTAAACTCTAAGCGCTCTGTATGTCCGCAAAATCTCAGACAGAACAACTATCTAGATCATCGACTCTTAGAGAATGAAGGCCGCAAGTAGCGTCACGCCGAGCAACGCGGTCGATAGAACAAACAATTCACGCACTCTTTCACACTTACCAGTAAAAATTTCATCGTGGTGATGATGATATTCTTTACTTTTAATGTAGTGATACAACCTCACCTGCTTGGTGACATTTCCATGAGTGGTAAAAAAACCATTACCATCAACTTGCTGATATAACAGCGGATGCGCTTCACGCATGATATAAATTAGAGAACGAAGAGCGGTGAGATACCGGACCATATTAACTCCAGTTACCACCATTAGCGCAAATAAGATTGTGTCTCCACTGATCATCTTTTCCTCCCTACATCTTCAACAATGCTCAAGAGAAAAAGACGACCAAGACTTCGTCTTTACCCGCTACTTACAACGTCCCAAAACGCGTTTACGCAGCTGGAGCATCCATGATTGAAGATGAACCTTCTTTCGCCATTTGTGCTAGATCTTTGTCGATGAAGAACAACGCTTTACCGTCTTCACCTACCAGTTCGATCTTATCTAAAATCCCTTTAAACAACTTCTCTTCTTCGTGCTGTTCTGACACGTACCACTGTAGGAAGTTAAACGTTGAGTAGTCTTGGCTAGTAAATGCAACGTGCGCCAGTTTGTTGATTTTTTCCGTGATCATTTGCTCATGTTCAAATGTCTCGCGGAAAACGTCACCTAGGCTCGCAAAGTCATGCTTTGGCGCATCAATAGCGCCTAAGATTGGCATTGAGCCAGTTTCACTCACGTAAGTGAATAGGCGTTGCATGTGCTCCATTTCTTCTACGGCGTGAGCGCGTAAAAATTCAGCCGCACCTTCAAAACCTTTGTCTTCACACCAAGCACTCATTTGTAAGTATAGATTGGATGAGAAAAATTCTAGGTTAATTTGCTCATTCAATTGTTCGACCATAGTTTGAGACAGCATGTTAACTCCTATTATTGTGCATGCAATATACCCAAGTAACCTCGAAATAAGTGACGCTGCGAGAATAGCTTGGTCTGGCAGACACGGCGAAGTTTCACTTCAACTCTAGTCAGTAACACTACGCTTATTTCAGCATATCAAAGTCACTTGGGTATAACGCCACTATAACATGATTACTGAGACAAGACTTTGTACCTACGGCACCGATATGAGATCACTTCAGCAAATTTTTTTTGGGGTTGGTGCTAATCTAAAACTATGACCTTACAAGGAGATAGCAATATGAGTTACAAACACATACTTGTGGCAGTCGACCTTTCAGACGACAGTAAAGTGTTGATTAAGAAAGCCGTATCACTGGCTAAACCTCTGGATGCGAAAGTCTCTTTTATTCACATCGACGTGAACTACGCAGAACTCTACACCGGGCTTATCGATATCAATATGGCAGAAGCGCAACATCAAGCAATGGAAGCATCGCGCACACAATTGGCAAACTTCGCAGAATATGCGCAATACCCAATTGCCCATACTTTAGTCGGTAGTGGCGATTTGAGTAATGAGCTGTGCGATACTATTCAAGACTACAGTATCGATTTGGTGGTTTGTGGTCATCACCAAGATTTCTGGAGCAAGATTCTATCTTCGACTCGACAGCTGATTAACTGCTCACCAGTCGATATGCTGGTCGTACCGCTAAAAGACTGATTGGCGCAGCGATAAAACTTGGTTAGACTGCGGGCACATTTGTTGTTGATAAAGATTCTCATCCATGGCTTATCTATCCGCAGTTACCCTACTTTGGGCATTCTCATTTAGCCTGATCGGCGTTTACCTCGCCGGTCAGGTTGATTCTTGGTTCTCGGTGTTCATGCGCGTGGCACTGGCGAGCCTGGTTTTCATTCCCTTTTTGAAATTCCGTGGCGTTAGCAAACCCCTGATCGCGAAACTGATGACCGTCGGTGGCTTCCAGCTCGGCTTGATGTATTGCTTCTACTACCAATCTTTTTTGCTCCTTTCCGTGCCAGAAGTATTGCTGTTCACCGTATTCACACCCATTTACGTCACGCTAATCTATGACTTCTTGAAAGGTCGCTTTTCACCTTGGTACTTAGTTACCGCTGCAATAGCCGTATTTGGTGCCGCCTGGATTAAATTTGCAGGCATTAATGAAGATTTCCTACTGGGCTTTTTGGTCGTACAAGGAGCAAACCTCTGCTTTGCCATCGGTCAGGTGGGCTACAAATATATCATGGAGAGTGAGCCCGTCGATTTGCCACAACACACCGTGTTTGGCTACTTCTACTTAGGTGCACTTTGTGTAGCAACCGTGGCTTTCGCGCTCATGGGTAACCTCGACAAACTACCAACCACTACAACGCAATGGGGCATTCTGACATACCTTGGGTTGATTGCTTCTGGTTTTGGTTACTTTGCTTGGAACAAAGGCGCGACTATGGTGAACGCAGGTGCACTGGCAGTAATGAACAATGCATTGGTTCCGGCGGGCTTGATTGTAAACATTGTGATTTGGAACCGCGATGTTGATGTCATGCGACTCGCCATTGGCGGTGCGATCATCATGCTATCCCTATGGATTAACGAAACCTGGGTGAAAAAGCGCGTAGAGATGAGTTACGCCAATAAGTAACGCAGCTAATCCTATAAACATTTCGACAATAAAAAACGCTCTCCGACTGGAGAGCGTTTTTTGTTTGATTAATGCACTTTGGCTTGTGAGATTGCGTTCATCAAAGCATTAGGTGGCGTTGGCAGCAGCACTTCTAGTTTCGCATTGCGCGCTTCAAGCTTGCGCTGACGCTTAAGTAACTTTTGTTGTTTTTTCGCCACTTTTAGTAACTTCTTTTGCTGCTTATAGTGCTTTTTCAGTGCTTTTTTCGCTTTCTTGAGCGATTTTTTATCCGCTAAATCAAACCATACTGGTGCGTCGGCTCTTACTGGCTCCGGAGATTTTTCGGCTTGTTTTTTCTCTTTCACACGCTCGACCACACGTTTCACGATCGCCGCCTTTTCTGCGCTGTGTTTTGACGTGACGGAAATGGATTGCGCAGGCAGCGCTTCAGCTAACAAACCGCATGCTTGTTGCTCGTTTAACGGCTTGTCTTGGCATTTTTGTGGAGGAATTGCGGCAGGCTTACACAATGAGTCTTTAGAAGCGGAAGAGCGTGCACAAGAGCGACAAACGAACTTAGGTGCGACGACCAAACGGTGAATGTCACCCAAGTTGGCCGCAATTTGTTTGCGGTTCATCTTACATAAGCGTTTAGACATTCGACTACTCCAGCTTCCCAATTATCGACAGCATCACAACAAGTGAAATAATAATAATTCTTAGTTAGATATACAGTCAGAGTGTCGAATTAGCAAGTGAAAACTATCAATAGTGTTCAGGAAAGAATGGCAGCGTCACAGCACTTGGTTCAATGCTGTGACGAGAAGTTTTTGCGAGTCAGGAGGTTATGCCATCGAGGCTTTGACGTAGACGTCGAAACGATTCTTTTTGGTTTCAATCGCCATGCTTGGCTTTTGCTCGTTCAGCCAATTCGCGTAGTCCGGGCGCTTAACTACTACACGCTTTGTGGCTAACGCCATGGCTGGTTCTAGTAGGCCATCGGCGTCCAAATCAGCGCCAACCAACGATTGGAAAACGCGCATTTCTTTTTTCACGAGCGCCGACTTCTTTTTATTTTCTGGGTGCGGATACATCGGGTCAAGATACACCACATCTGGCTGGACAAAGTCTTTATCTTGCGCCAATTGTTCCAGCGCATCATGGCTAGAAGCATGGATTAGCGACATGCGCTCAGATACCCAGGTGCCGATTTCTGGGTCTTGTTTCGCTCGATCCAAGCCATCATCTAACAAAGCCGCGACGACTGGATGACGCTCGACCATCTGCACTTTACAACCTAGCGAGGCGAGCACAAACGCATCACGACCAAGACCTGCCGTGCCGTCTAACACGGTTGGCGTTGCCCCTTTGTTCAACCCCGCAGCTTTCGCAATTGCCTGGCCTTTACCACCACCGAACTTGCGACGATGACCGACCGCACCACCAATCAAATCCACAAAGATTGCACCCAGCTTTGGCTCATCCACTTTACGTAGCTCCAAACGCTCGGTGGTTAGCACCAAAGCAAAATCGCTATCGTCAGTGTGTGAAAGCTGCCAACGCGCAGCGAGTTCATCAAGATGAGATTGTTGAGACGGGTTTTCACAGATCAATTGCAGTTGCAAAAGGAGGCTCCAATAAAAATCGAGGTAACTGGCGCTGAGTGTATACC
>NZ_JAWOTC010000037.1:39509-49861 GCF_033338675.1 Vibrio sp. Vb1574 | reverse complement strand
CTTAAAAGAACCCGTATCAGACAGTAGTGTGCGCCTAGCGTGCGTACGCGTTGATAGTGGTGTTACCCAAGGCGATAGCATCAGCGAATATTACGATCCAATGATCAGCAAACTGATCGTCTGGGGGCAAACTCGTGATATCGCTCTAAAGCAGATTAAGCAGGCGTTAACTCAATATCACGTACGTGGAGTAACGACAAACATTGGTTATCTGCACAGTATTATTTCGCAGCCAGCCTTTGCCGAGATTGAGCTCGATACAGGTTTCATCGTCACACATCAACAAGGCATAAATGAGCAGCAAGACGTGTCGGATTCAATCTGGCTTACATTGGCGGCGGTTGCTCGCTGGAATGATCTCATTTCAAAATCAGACAGCTCAACGTTACCCGCGCCAACCAGACGAGGTTTTAGACTGTCAGTTGACAACGTTTACCGATTTAACTTCACGGATGCCAATGCCAACCATCAGGTACGTTTGCAACAATCATCGCAAGATACAGGAACTCACTTCACTGTCCGATGTGGTGAGGAGCTGCATCAGGTCATCCTGCTTGAAAGTGACAACCAGTTTATCGTCGATATTGATAATGTGCGTTACACCTTTAATGCACTTAGCAACGAACAAAAGACAACACTATTTTATCTTGGTCAGCAGCGCACGTTCGCTCATCAACCTAACTTTGACTCTGCAAAAGATGTAGATGATGAACTAAGTCCAACCGCACCACTCAACGGCATAATTTCAGCAGTTATGGTGGCTAAAGGTGACGAAGTGGCGGCGGGCGATCCGCTTTTGGTACTCGAAGCAATGAAAATGGAATACACCATCACGGCTCCGGTAGCAGCAAAAGTCGACGAATTGTTTTATCAGCACGGGGACCAAGTACAGCACGGTTCCATCCTGCTGAATTTGTCTTTGATATCGGATAACGTCAGTGAAGATAAGGAGCGCGAATATGCTACCAGCGAAGGTTAATATCGTCGAAGTCGGCGCTCGTGATGGTCTGCAAAATGAAACGGCAGTGACGCTGGTTGATAAAATCCGTTTGATTAACCAACTAAGCAGCAGTGGCTTAAAGCATATTGAGGCTGGATCTTTCGTCTCTCCAAGGTGGGTGCCTCAAATGGCCGATTCCGATCAGGTGTTTGCTGGTATCTCAAAAAAGCCTGAAGTGGTTTATAGCGCGCTCACACCAAATCTCGCAGGGTTAGAACGTGCGCTGGAAAGCGGTGTAAAGCGAATTGCGGTGTTTGGCTCCGCTTCAGAAACGTTCAGCCAGAAGAACATCAACTGCAGCATTACCGAAAGTCTCGCTCGATTTGAACCCGTTATCGAATTGGCGAACCAGCACAACATTCCTGTACGCGGGTACTTGTCTTGTACCATGGTGTGTCCATATGAGGGAGTAATCAAGCCAGAGCAAACTACCAAGGTCGCCAATACGTTGTTTGATATGGGATGTTATGAGATTTCGCTCGGTGATACTGTCGGTAAAGCAACGCCTAATCGCGTTATCGCCATGCTGGATTCGTTGTTAACGCTACTGCCAAAAGACGCGCTCGCAGTACATTTTCATGACACTTATGGACAAGCATTAGCCAATATCTACCAAGCCTTGTTAATGGGCATCAACACCATTGATAGCGCAGTAGCGGGGCTCGGCGGCTGCCCTTACGCGAAAGGAGCCAGTGGCAATGTTGCAACGGAAGATGTACTTTATCTGTGTGAGCAACTTGGGATTGAAACAGGCGTTGACCTTGGCGTCATCAATGAAGCGGGTTGGCAAATTTGCCGTGCGTTAGGAAAGTCTCCTGCTTCTAGGGTCGCATTAGCTCTGGGCGATCCGTATAGCTTGTAAATCATCAACAACCAATCAGGTAATGTATTTCAACGGGCATGCAGACGTACGTGCCCGTTTTTTGTTGTTACTCATAAAAACCTTAACGCTCAACGGTCTTCATCACATTAATTAGTATCTGATTTCAGCTACAATTTAGTTTCAAACCGAACATATAAAACAGGATCAGGTAAATGCTCATAACATTTCGTTGTCGAAGCCACTCAAACGTCACAATGTTTGGTGATATTGCATTAGATATGCTCAAAATGATGGGTCACAGCGGCACGGTGCCGGGATCAATTTCCGCTCAAGATGTTCCTGACGCGCTATCAAGATTAACTTCTGCTCTATCTGCGAAAAATGCAGCTGAAGAAAACCTCCCTACTGATGTAGACGAAGAGGAAGAACAAGCAGAGCCCGCGGTAAGCCTAGGACGCAGAGCGTTTCCACTGATTGAGTTGCTAAAATCAGCAATCAAAGAAGAATGCGAAGTCATGTGGGACAACCAATAACGCCTTCAAACTGGTTTCTAGCGAGGTGAATCCGTGTTGTGACCGCCTCGCTATGGTTACTCGACACCAAGATAAGAACACCAATACCGCTTATCGCCCTATCCGTTTCTCTCCCTAGACAACTTGATTTGCCCATCAATGTGCACATCTCGTTGTGGAAACGCGATTTCAATGCCGTGCTTTTCGAAAGCTTCGTAGATTTCAAAACGCATGGCACTTGCGACCGAGCGAATACCGCCCTCAACCGTTGAGTTAATCCAAAAATAAGATTCGAAGATCAAAGCATTGTCACCAAAGTCTTGAAAAAACACATCTGGCACTGGCGAACTCAGAACTTGCGCTTGCTGCGAAGTCACTTCCGCCATTAAGGCAGCAACCTGTTTGACATCGCTCCCATACGCGACGCCGACGACGACCGAGCCACGAACTAATCTGTCGCATAACGTCCAGTTGATCACCACGTTCTCAATCAACTGACTGTTGGGTATGAGCATATGAACACCATCGGTTCGTCTGATTCTCGTTGAACGTGTATTTATTTGCTCGACAGTGCCTTTGGCGCCCTCAACCTCTAAAAAGTCCCCAATTCGAATTGGCTTTTCACCAATCAAAATCCAGCCACTTATGAAGTTGTTAATGATGTTTTGCGCACCAAAACCGAAGCCGATAGCGATGGCACCAGACAGAAAGGCAAACGCGGTAATTGGCACATTGATCATCGAAAGTGTGGTCATAAAAATAATGGCGAGAGCGATGACAAATAATATCCGTTTAACCAAATGAATCACGTTTGGGTCTTTCCCCAATGAGGACATTCTTGACGTAACGGTTTTGATCAAAATTTTTGATAACCATAAAGCGACAATCACCCATGTCGGCACCATCAATATCGCCCATAACGTGATAGGTTGTTCGTTAAAGGTAAACAGCGTTGTTTCTAAAAATGAAATGACCCGTTCGAACATAAAGTGCTCACTCTTGATTCATCGTTGCCAGCAAGCCAGAGCGCATAAGTCTTAAATTTTTAGGTCAATCGATAGCGCAAGCGGCTCAACTAAGTTCTTCTTATTAACTATATTGTAATCTACGTAAAACGCTTCGAGTGGTTTCCCACTTTGGCTTCAACCGATTAAGCCATTTAGGGAGCACGTCTTTGTGAACTAAACGAGCCAATCAACCAACTGGATACGCAAGGCAAATCAGTGATAACTTTCTGATTTTTAAGCGTCAAATTTTCACTTCGAATCACTCTCACTTATTATTATGCACCTTATTGCAATTTATATTGATGGAATGATTGTTATGTCAGAACTGACTCGGATGCGCTCTGGAGAAACCTATAATTGTCTGGATGAAGAACTAAAGCTAATGCGCGCCAAAACTGCGCAGCTTGTCTTCCAGTTTAACCACGAACCAAACCCAGATATCCGTAGACAGCTATTGGCGGAAATGGGCGTCCAATTAAAAAATAGCGCCTGTATAGAGCCACCGCTACAACTTACCTACGGTTGTCACTTGTCCATCGGAGAAAACACCTACATCAACTGGGATGCCATTATTCTGGACAATGGACAGGTTGAGGTTGGCGCGAACGTCATGATTGGGCCTAGAGTGCAAATTTACACAGCCGCTCATTCACTCGATACGCAAAGACGCTTAGCCGGAGATGAGATCGCCAAACCGGTAAAAATCGGCAATAACGTTTGGATTGGTGGGGGCGCTATCATACTGCCAGGCGTGACCATTGGTGATGAGGCCGTCGTCGGCGCTGGCTCTGTCGTAACCAAAGACGTTGCGCCGGGCGATCGAGTTGTTGGAAATCCGGCGCGCTCCATTAAACCAAAAAACTGAAGAAAGTCGCTATTTCGCCAAATGATCGCGAATAATATTAGCGAGCAGATTGAGAGCATGAACATATTTGTCATTGAGCTCAAAAGAAGCGTTAAGACGAATACAGTGATCGTATTGTTCTGTCAGGCTGAACATCTTTCCCGGTGCGATGCTGATATTACCTTTTAGTGCTTCTCGATATATCGGCAAGGCATCAATATGCTTGGGGAGCTCTAACCAAATAAAGTACCCACCGCTTTGGCTTAACACTTTGACTGCTTCAGGTAACAGCTCACTAAGCAGAACCGTCATCTTACTTTTACGTTCAAACAGCTTTTTCCGTAACTGCTTCAAATGCGATTCATAATTGCGGCTTGTTAAATAGTGCACCAATGTCATTTGCACTGGTGCACTCGTCGCTAATGTACTCATTAGCTGTAACTTTTGTACCTCTAGCGCCCGCTTTCCCGCCGCAACCCAACCAATACGTAGCCCTGCGATTAATGATTTTGAAAACGAGGAGCACAACATGGTATTACCCGTGTCATCAAACATTCTTAGTGGGTAAACCGAGTCATTCTCGGCATGCAGTTCGCTGTACACATCATCTTCAATTACTGGCACGTTATATCGCTGTGTCAGTTCAATCAGCTTTTGTTTTTTCTCGTTGGAAAGCGTAAAACCCAGAGGATTCTGGAAGTTCGACATCAGCCAACATGCTTTCACATCGTGTGTTTGCAGCGCTCGTTCCAATGAGTCTAGGTCAGTGCCCGTGACTGGGTCTGTTCTTACTGAGAGCGCTTTCAAACCTAACCGCTCTAAGGATTGCAAAGCGCCATAGAATGCAGGCGACTCCACAACCACCCAATCTCCCGGTCTTGTACAAGCTTGCAAACTGAGCGTTAACGCCTCCAGCGCGCCTGCCGTAATGACAATTTCATCGGGTGAAATTTCAATGCCTTTCGCAGCATAACGCTTCGCGATGATGGTGCGTAATTGTTCATTTCCCGGCGGTAAGTTATCAAAGGTGGTGGAAATCGGCATATTGCGAGCGGCTGCGCTCATCGCCCGATTCACGTGATAGCGTGGATACAAACTTGGGTCTGGATAGGCAAAGCCAAAATTGATCATGGATGGATTTTTGCTCGCCTGCAGAACATCAAAGATAAACTCATTGATGTCTACCTGCTCTGTCCACGAAACCGCGGCTGGCGCTTGGGGTTCATTTGAACTCTTAATATTGGGCGCGACTCGATAACCAGATCGCGGCTGTGACGTTACCCAGCCTTGAGATTCCAGAATTTGATACGCGTGCAACACCGTCATCAAGCTCAAACCCGAGTGTTCAGATTGGCGACGCAGCGAAGGCAGCTTGTCACCCGGATGCCATATCCCTGATTTTATCTGCCTTTTAAGCTGTTCCACTAACTCTTGATACTTCGCCAAACGCAAATCCCCTTCCATAAAGCCGAATTCAAAATAATAACACTTCAATATTTAATCTGTTATAGGTTTATAGTCACTGTCTGTACCTACTTCCCTCATTCCGCTCCTTTTAAAATAGCTCTCTCATAAAACTTAAAAGATCAAAGGAAGTTTAATGTTTGGCCTCGACGCATTTATGCTTGCACGGATACAGTTCGCCTTTACGGTATCCTTTCATATTATTTTCCCCGCTATCACCATAGGTTTGGCCACCTATCTCGCCGTGCTGGAAGGCTTATGGCTAAAAACACGTAATCCCGATTACCAAAAGCTCTATCACTTCTGGTCGAAAATTTTTGCGGTTAACTTTGGAATGGGTGTTGTATCTGGTCTTGTCATGGCCTATCAATTCGGCACCAACTGGAGTGGTTTCTCCGACTTCGCTGGTTCTATCACAGGCCCATTACTGACTTATGAAGTGTTAACGGCTTTCTTTCTCGAAGCCGGATTTCTTGGCGTAATGCTGTTTGGGTGGCGTCGCGTCGGCGAAAAGCTGCACTTTTTTGCAACCTCGATGGTGGCGTTAGGAACGATCATTTCGACGTTCTGGATTCTCGCCTCCAACAGTTGGATGCAAACGCCACAAGGCTATGAAATTGTCGACGGACGTGTGGTGCCAACCGACTGGTTTGCTATCGTTTTCAATCCTTCATTTCCTTATCGTTTGGCGCACATGAGCGTCGCGGCTTTCGTCAGTTCAGCACTCTTTGTAGGCGCGTCAGCCGCTTGGCATTTATTGAGAGGCAATCAATCGACTGCGGTAAAAACCATGTTTTCGATGTCGCTCGGGATCTTAGTGTTCCTTGCGCCACTCCAAGCCGTGATTGGCGATGTGCACGGGCTAAACACTCTGGAACACCAGCCCGCCAAAATCGCTGCCATCGAAGGACATTGGGATAACAGCGATGGCAAACCAACCCCATTGATATTGTTCGGCATGCCAAACATGGAACAAGAACGCACAGACTATGCCTTAGAAATTCCTGTTTTAGGAAGTTTGATCCTACGCCACAGTTTAACTGAGCCAATCCCGGCGCTGAAAGACTTCCCGAAAGAGGAACGACCGAACTCACCTATCGTCTTTTGGTCATTTCGAATCATGGTCGGGCTAGGACTTCTGATGATTTTTCAGAGCTTCTACAGCATATGGTTACGAAAAAAGAACACGCTTTATACTTCGCGTTGGTTCCTCAAGTTTTCATTGTTTATGGGGCCATCTGGTCTTATCGCAATACTCGCTGGCTGGTTTACGACAGAGGTTGGTCGGCAACCTTGGGTCGTGTATGGCGTACAAAAAACGCGTGATGCGGTTTCTGCACACGGAGACCTACAAATGAGCATCAGCCTGCTGTGTTTCCTTGTTGTATACAGCTTGGTATTTGGTTTTGGTTATTACTACATGATCCACCAAATCAAGAAAGGCCCCGATGCAATCGAACACGATGAGCACGACATGACGACCGTTTCAGGTCGCATTTAGAATTTGTCACAAAGTGAAGGTAGAAAATATGCATTTTGATTTATCCGTGATTTGGTTCGCGATCATCGTTTTTGCCACTTTGATGTACATCATCATGGACGGCTTCGATTTGGGTATTGGAGTACTGATGCCCTTCATCAAGGATGAAAAGCAAAAAGACGTCATGGTCAACAGTGTCGCACCTGTTTGGGACGGTAACGAAACTTGGATTGTACTTGGAGGCGCATCTCTATTTGGCGCTTTTCCGATGGCTTACGCTGTGATTATTGAAGCGCTAACCATCCCTTTAACGTTGATGTTGATTGCTTTGATCTTTCGTGGCGTCGCGTTTGAGTTTCGCTTTAAAGCATTGGAAAGCCACTTAAAGTTCTGGGATCGCTCTTTTATGGTCGGCTCGATTTTAACCACGTTTTTCCAAGGCATCGTTGTTGGCGCGGTAATTCAAGGCTTTGCGGTGGAAAACCGCGTCTTCGTAGGTAGCCAACTCGACTGGCTCAGCCCTTTTCCCATCTTTTGTGGTTTGGGTTTAGTCGCAACGTACGCGCTGCTTGGTAGCACATGGCTCATCATGAAGACGGAAGGTGAACTGCAAAACACGATGTACCGCTTCACTAACAAAACACTACTGGCAATGATCTCCGCATTAGTCATTGTGAGCGCTTGGACTCCACTTGCTTACCCTGCCATTGCGGAAAGATGGTTTTCTCTGCCTAATTTGTTCTACTTACTGCCCGTACCTGTCATTACTGGGCTGGTATGTTTGAAGATTGCCGACTCCGTTAAAAAGCGTAAAGAGCGCAGCCCTTTCGTGATGGCATTGGTGATCGTGATTCTCGGGTTCGCTGGGCTTGGCATCAGTATCTGGCCAAATATCATTCCTCCTAGCATATCAATATGGGAAGCAGCGGCTCCTGCAAGCAGTCAGCGCTTTATGCTCGTTGGAGCAGTGATCATCATCCCGATCATTCTGGCTTACACCTTTTGGAGTTACTACGTCTTCTCCGGAAAAGTAAAAGAAGGCGAAGCGTACCATTAACGAGTTGATAAGGAGTGAGTATGAAAATCAAAAATTGGTGCCGCCAATGGGCTTGGATGGTTGGAATTTGGGTCGTTAGCGTCGCTGCATTAGGGTTAGTGTCTATGTTATTTCGCGTCATGATGACCGCTGCCGGGTTAAAATCTTAGCTCGGCACTTTTAAGTCAATAAAAAATGGATGCCTCTAGATCTTGTGTAAGAGCTAGAGGCGTTTGCATTCAAGTCCGACTTTTCACGTGTGCAGACAATACGATCGTAGATTCTAAACCGCGAGCCACTTCAAAATAACCACCAGCACGAGATAGCTGACGAGCCGTCAATTTTTCTTTGCCTAGCTTTTCAAACCAATAAGGCGCCAATGAGCACTGAGCCGAACCTGTGGCAAGATCTTCTGAAATACCGATTTTAGGTGCAAAGTAACGCAGCACATAGCCACTATCAGAACTTTGAGCCGTCACGATGACCGCATGAAACTCATCAATTTTAATCAGCTCATCAAAGTTAGGTTGATAGAGAACAACATCATCTTCGGACTCGAGAACAACAACCAAATCACGCGTTGTAAAAGCATCTACGGGGCGATTGGAAAAACCTGAAATATCCAAGGGGATGGCATGAGGCTTGGCTTGCCAACTTGGCATCACGATCCTGTACATTCCATCAAGTTCAGTAACGGTAATATGGCCATACTGGCTTTTTAGAATGATCTCATTCTGATGATAGTTGGAAATGATTGCAGCGCCTGCGCCCAAACTTCCGTGTCCGCATAGGTTGATCTCTCCTTCTAGGCTAAACCAGCGAATGTGGTAGTCAGTGCCAGACCGAACCACAAATGATGTGACAGGTTGAGCGACCTGATGAGTGATTTGAAGTAATTCAGAATCACTCAGCCAGTGATTTAGTTCGACAACGCCACATGGGTTACCTTGAGCTAACTCATCACAAAATACATCATATATTTGTGCTTTAATCATCCATCATCCTTACTGTTTGGCGTCTTGTTGACGGGTGAGCGACTCAATACTGATACCACTGCATACCGCCTTAATCACTAAAACCAACGCACAGTAAAAATGCTATGCGTTGCGAACCCCTCTTGAACAATTTGTTCGCTTAAATTCTGTAGCACCAAGCCACACTCGCCCAAAACATAATGTTCAAAGCCCAGATCATCACACTTTGAACAGGAAGCATGTGGAAAACTAACTGTGGACATGCCCTAAGCTCTCTCAGAGAGAACAGCATTTGAGGCTGAAAGTCCCAACTGGTTGCTAAACGCAGACCTCTTTTAAACCAAGGGTGATTCGCCAAATATTCAGCGTAAGATGAATAAATTGTCCACAAACCCAAAAGACCAAACAGCTCAATTATTGAGATTACTTCCAAACTAAAGGGCAATAATGAAGGTCCTCCAATAAGCAAAATAGCCGCAAATATCCATTTTCTATTTCTCATTACACATCCTTGTTAATGATTTAATCTAACTGCGTATATAAAAGATTCGAGAAAAGCTTGTCAGTTCCTAAGCTTTGAGGCATCAGGCCTGACAAGCATATGTATTAGCTATTTCTGATCGTCAAATTCATTAACGGTTTTTAGCCAAATAGCAAATTGGTTCAAGGATGTCTCATGACGTCTCTTAATATTTAACTCATCGCAAATAACATCTATTGGCGCTTCTGAGTTCTTCTGAATCGCAAACTTAGCAAGCCCCAAAGCCTCCACATACGACAGCTCATTCCACTTTCGTTCATAACCGAATGCCTCTACACCCCGCCACTCAATCAAATCGACCATATTACTCGGCGAAACCCAGAGTGTTGGAGAGTACCCATCGCTCTCTTTGATACCAGCGAAAGTATCAAGTATTTTTCTCATATACTCGAGTTGCTTTTTGCTTGTACGTGTTAAGCCATGTAGGTTGGCTATTTCGAGGGTAAGTGCATGCAGTGTAATACCAGGGCGTTCGATAAGGATATCTGTAGCAAGTTGAGTGAGCCTATCAACGTATTCAGGTTTAAAATAATTTGCGGCATCCAATGTAATCGATGAAGCGTTCTCGATTTCATCAAATTCTTTACCAGAGCTCCCCGTTTGTTCAAGACAAAAACCTGTGCCTGAGTTTAAAGTTGAAGGACCTTTCGCTAACACTACTTTTCCCTCTG
>NZ_JAWOTC010000037.1:0-39409 GCF_033338675.1 Vibrio sp. Vb1574 | reverse complement strand
CTTCTGCTTCTGCTTCTGCTTCTGCTTCTGCTTCTGCTTCTGCTTCTGCTTCTGCTTCTGCTTCTGCTTCTGCTTCTGCTTCTAGCAGTATGTCTCGCTCCCTTTCCACTTCAAGTATTTCTCTAAGTTTTGAGTCAATGTTTTCAATTGCATATTCAGGATCAATAAAGTAATCCGTCGACCATAACCTAACAATATTCCATCCTAGGCCTTCCAAAACTATCTGTCTTACCCGATCTCTATCTCGGGCTGCAGGAGAAGAGTGGTACGTAGCCCCATCACACTCAACACCAGCTATGTACTTGCCAGGCTTGTCTGGATGAAGTACTCCGAGATCAACTCTAAACTTACTTACTCCTACTTGTGTTTGTATTTTCCAACCTTTAATTCTTAAAGCTTGAGCTACCGCTTCTTCAAAATCACTATCAAATTGATCGACTCCATGCTCTGCAGAAGCAATCTCAGATAAAGCAATTGGCCCCTTTTCTGCAAATTCAAGGAAGTGTTTTAAGTGCTCAACGGCAACCGAGTTCGTTCTGCTTAAATCAATCATTGAAGAGTCAAAACTACTAAAGACAACAACCTCCGTGGTTGCGCGAGTAATCGCAACATTTAAGCGGCGCTCTCCCCCGCTTTTGTTGAGTGGCCCAAAATTCATACTCATTGTTTTGGCTCCTGGCTCCGTAGGACCATACGCGAGACTGAGCATGATTACGTCTCTCTCATCACCCTGAACTGACTCTAGGTTCTTAACAAAAACAGGATCTCTTCCTGACCCCTCTTGAAAGTATTTTTCGATAGCAGGGTTTTGTCTTCTTGCGTCGTCTAACAGATCTTCAATCGTTCTTTGCTGATCAGTATTTAAAGTTACTACACCTATAGACTTATCTTGTTCATATTTATCCAGTAATCTTCGAACAATTTCATTTACGACTGCTTTTGCTTCAGCCGTATTGTTGCGACCCGCTCCTTTAGCATAAATTCCATTAACTCGATGCAAAGAAACTGCTGAATCTTTTGTTTCTGAAGAAGGATAAGTTACTAATGAATTTTCATAATATTTATTATTTGAAAAAGCAATAAGGGTTTCATGCCTACTTCGATAATGTCCCATCAACCTTTTAAGCGGTAACCTCGCAGCAAGCGCTTGGTCAAGAATAGACTCTAGATCTTCTTCATCTGGATCATCCGAATTCCCTCGAGCAGAGAAAAAGTTTGTTGGGGGCATCTGTTTTGGATCACCGACAATGATTGCGTTTTTCCCTCTCGCTATAGCACCTACCGAATCCCAAGTGGTCATTTGTGATGCTTCGTCAAAAACAACCAAGTCAAATCCTCTGAAATCAGAGGGCAAAAACTGAGCAACGGACAATGGTGACATCATTAAACATGGACACAAATCCAATAACGAATGACCTAGCTCGCTAATCAAACTTCGGATTGGTATATGCCGAGTTTTTTTCTGAAGCTCTTTAGCTAATACACCAAATTGTTTCGAACTCTGCTCCATAGATTGTTGTGTAGGAGCACTCTTCGAAGCAAGTGCAACCACGTAATCGCTTGTAATCTTAGCAACACGTTCGTCTACCACTTGAAACTCTTTTATTGTTTGTTCATGCGTTGAAGCTTTGAACTTTCGAAGCTCATCGCTGGCATCAATAAGAAGTGGGGCGAGCCAATAAGAAAAAGCAACTCGAAATTGCTCATTTAACTCTTCAGGGTTACTTACTCCTGATTCCAGAGCTTTAACCATTACATCAAGCTTATTGTCATACGCCTTCTGCTTGACTGATTGCCACTCACACCAGTTTTTCAACTTGTTTGACTGAGTCTTTATATCATTAAAATTCCGATATAGTGATTCAAGTTCAGCTTGCTCGGGTATACTGACTCCAAGTTCCGCAACAATCGAATTCGAGTTTTTGAATTCTTTTACCGCCTTGGAAAAGTTATTTAGACTTGAATATACTTTCGACTCTTCTAAAAACTCTCTCCCATCTACAAACCATTTTCTTATCGCAATCAATATTTCAGAGGGTTCATCAGTCAAGCTAACTAGGTTAGATACAATCTCACGAATTTTTTTTCCTGTTACTGCAGTGCTTTCTAATATTTCGTGAGACGTATCCCAACCTTTCCAGACCGAGTAGTCCCCAATAATGTTGATATGTTCTTCTATTGAGCTCTTGAGCTTCTGAACCGTCGCAATTTTTTCAAGAAGTAACAAATCTTCAATTTGAGACAGACCAAACTCTTTCGCTTCGCGATTTATCTTACGCTTGCGAAATATTGCTTTAAACCAACTTGTTTTAGCTTCTTCAGCCAATTGTAGCCATCTCTCTGTGGGTAACTTAGACAAGTTGTCGCTAGTCACGCCATGCGATATGTCTTTAAGCTGCTGGTCGTAATCTGCTTTTAATACCGACAACTCTTGAATGGCTGCAATTCGTTCTTTTGAACCAGAATCTACAGCGAATGCAATATCTTCAAACGTTGCGATCATTGCCAACTCATAAGCACTTTCTAGTGCTTCAACATTTTTAAGCGTTTGGCGTATCGAGGTAAGTGAAAAACTCGATTGAACCTGTTGTGTCCAATCTATTAAAACATCGTAGTTTTTTAACCAGTCATCAATAACAGCAAGTAAATTAGACTGCCAAACATTCGACCACTCAGTAGCAAAAACTGGCATAAATGCGTTGATGTTCAAGCCCTTAATATCAGAGAATGCTAGTGCTAGCCTCCCGACTAACTCTTTAATCCTAACTAAATCCTCTTTTGTAGAAATAGGAGCTGCTGTTATGTCAGGGAGCCAATCTAGCTTGACTTTTAAGGTTTCACCATTTAATGCAACGGTAGAGATAGCGTCTCTGGCTGAGATTCCAAATGCCGATTTTCCATGTAAAGCACGAACATAATTGTTAAGCTCATCTCTCCTCGACTTGAGCTCTATAATATTCGCTTCCCATTCCTCAGAGCTTAAACCCTCTCTTTTCTGCCATGCCTTATTTAATTGTTCAAGAACTGCTCGTTTGTTCGCTTTATTGCTATGTAGTTCCAAGCAAAGATGATCCAAACCTACTTTCTGTAAACGGCGATATACCACATTCAGTGCAGCCATTTTCTCCGCGACAAAGAGTACTTTTCGCCCGAGCCCGATATTATGAGCAATGATATTAGCGATAGTCTCTGACTTTCCGGTTCCTGGAGGCCCTTCCAGAACGAAATCTTGTGAACGAGCAGAAGCATCCACTGCAACCAACTGAGAACTGTCGCAGTTCAAAGGAGTATAAATCGAGGCAGGATCTAATTTCTCATCAATTTCTTCTCGTTCGATAAACGAGCTCTCTTGGGGGTATGGGTCCCTAGGGTTATCAACTAAATGCTTAACAAATAAATTTTCCTTGAGATCATCTAACCGATCTTTAAGATCTTTCCACATCAGATATTTAGCGAAAGAGAAAGAACCTAAAACTAGCTCTTCCACTAACTCAAAACCAGCTTGTTCCTTAACGGCGTCTCTTACTCTGTGCCATACATAAGGTACATCTATACCACTATCATCCATCGGTAATTCATCTCGAAATTCACTTAGGTTGATATCATGCTCGGATTGCAGAAACTCAATAAGAGTAAGATTAAAAATTGGTTCTTCTTCTTGAAGTTGCTCGACGTAAACAGACGCACGAGCACTACGACGGGTAAGCTTTACGGGAATTAATAATAGAGGAGCTTTATAACTTCTTGTATCTTCTGGGTTCTCTTTCCATTTCAAAAAGCCAAGCGCTAGAAAAAGCGTATTCGAACCACCCTCTTCCAGATCATTTTTTGCTTTTCGGAACAACTCTATAGAGTTTCGCTCTAATCTATTAGGTGACTGATTAGCAATCAGAATCTTATTCTGAATTTGATTGAACGCGTAGCTTCGATGGAGATCAGACCCGGACTGAAGACGAAACAATTCGTTATCGCGCTCAGAGTCAAAGTAAGGACTTTCCTGTGCAGACTGAAACTTAAATTTTACGCCATCTGCCAACATATCTTCGATCGCAGCAATATCAGGACAATATAATTTGATCGCAATGGCTCGGTCACTAAAGTTAATAAGGCTATTTTTCTTTGTTAAATCAAGAAGCTTGCGTGACCAAGTATCGATCCTAGTTTCTGGAGTTTCCTCTATAACTTGTTCTTCTTTTCGCACAGGGGGTAAAGGTGGAACAACAGGTAACATCAGCTCAACTGAAGTATCTTCTGACGTTTTTTCTTCTCGTGTAGCTTCTACGGTTGAGAGTGGTTTTATCGCTTGCGCTCTCGCTTGAGCAATATCAATGACCATCACAAACTGTTTTTCATGTTCTTCTGATAGCAATTCTCGAGCATGCTCTCTCGACTGCTCAAAAGTAATTGGAGAGTCACTAGTAACTAAAGTCGTTTCAAACAACACTAGATCACGGTTATCTATCCGTTTTCTTACATCCTGAGGGTCATCATTTGTTAAGATAGGTAATCTTTCATCAATAAGCCAAGCACCCGCAAAAGCATGACCTTCCGTGATTGCCACGACAGGATTCAAACCCATTGCTTCGATACAACTAGCAAACAACACAGACAAATCCAAACAAGCCGCCATTCTGGAATTACTAATATCAGAAGGCAGCCTAACGCGCTGACCCAATTTCGCAAACCCCTTAGGCGGGCTTACATAAGCTAGCTTTTCTTGAAAAATTACGTTCCACAAAGCTGCGATCATTAGGTACGGCTTTTCACGTGTATTCGACTGATAGCCATCGACAGAGCGCCCATAGCCACCTTTTTCAAGAACTTGTGTAACCTTGTGAATAAGAGATTCAACATATACACCGTTGGGCTTGACAAATGCACCTAACAGAGCTGGTTGACGGATCTCTCCGCCCCAATAATCAGCAGGCAGAACATCAAGAGGAACTTTACACTCTTTGAGTACCTCTCCATCGTCACTCATCAATTTAAAAAACAAAGATAGTTTTACTTCTTCAGTTAACCCAAACAGCTTATCAAAGGGAAACTGTAACTCTTTTACTTTTAAACTTACTACCTCACCAGGCTCTAAGCGATCAATATGCCATGATGTTTCATCTAGCCAGCCTTCAACTCCTTCGAGTTTAAGAACAAGCGACCGATATGTGGGGGATTCTTGTTCCTCTTTTTTAGGGTAACTCACTCGGATAGACTTAATTATTGGATAAGAGTTTTGCTGAGCAGCAAGTGAAAAAGTCGGAGTAATATCAATATCTAATTCAATGCCGTTAATTAATGTCTCTTGGACACTTGTATCTAACACTTTCAATTCCTTCCAGCTGGCTGACATATGAAACTGAGTTAACTTTTACTCTCTCAATACATTCAAGTCTAACTGGAATTTAAAATTCTATGATTATTGATGGGTCATACAGTAAATATTGATAAAATAATATCTATTTAAACAGCTCTAACGTGAAACAAATCACAATGAAAATATGATACAACTTATTAAGTGTATATCGTATTTGGATCACCAAAGAACAAAAACGTTTATAAAACGAAGCCTTTTTATCAAGCGGTGTTGAGCTAATGATTTGGCCTAAAGCAGAGCCTCTACATGACCGATGTGCATGGCTACTTTTAACGCTTGTTTATTGAGATTAGATGCCTCCCAAGCAACAACAACACGACTAGTGAGAGGGATATCATCAATCTCGGCGACTGTCGCGGAATCATCGAGATGTTCAGCCAGTGAGCGCGGTACGAGAGCGATACCTAACCCGGCCTGCGCCATGGCAATCGTCGTACGAAGTTGCGGTGCTGCGAACTGTGGTTCGAGCCTTACTCCTGCGTCGGCAAAAAGTGTGCTCATGCCATCAAACAATGCGGGTCCAGTCTCTCGTGGAAACAGTAAAATTTTATGGCCTCTCAACTGTTTCATCTGGATACAGGGATATTTTGCCAGTTCGTGGCCCGCCGGAATCACTGCGACAAACGGGTCGTTAAACAACACCTTATGCTCAAAAGGCTCACTGGCGTAACAGGGTAGCCGCATGATTGCGAGATCAAGTTGTTTGCTTTTTAACTGAGTGGCAAGCTCTGGCATTGACAGTTCCGCCGTCTGTAAATGAACCCCATTCTCTTGAATACGCCCAATCCTCTCCAATACCTTAATGCAGGTTGATGTTGACGTCGCGAACCCAATTTTAACCTGCGTATTTTCACCACGGGCAATCTGTCGGGCTTTTGCTTTAGCGCGTTCCACATCAGCAAGAATATTTACCGCATCCGTATAAAAGACTTGCCCTGCATGGGTCAGTTCTACTCCTCTAGACAAGCGCTTAAATAAGTCCACGCCAAGCTCGTGCTCTAGCTTTTTGATTTGTTGACTCAAAGGAGGTTGCGCAATCCCTAACTGTTCAGCTGCTCGGGTAAAGTGACGAGTCTCGGCGACCGCGACAAAATACTTCAGGTAGCGAAATTCCATATATTTTCCATATCAAAATAAATCTTTTTTATATTGGATTTAGCACCGTGTAGAAGTCAATCTAAATATACTCTTCATTGCATAACTGGTCTTACTCATGCGTGGATTTTATAACCCTCTATGTGCTTGTTCGCTTGAAGTAGCGAAAGAATTTTCTGAATACCATCACGTTACCGGAGATGGTGAGATTTATCAGACTTCGTTAATGAGTGCTTTGATCGCTGGTGTTTACGAAGGCTCAACAACCATAGAAGAACTGCTGAAACATGGGGATTTTGGTTTAGGTACGTTCAATGAATTGGATGGTGAGTTGATTGCGTTTGATAAGGAAGTTTTTCAACTCAAGTCGGATGGCTCCGCAAACCCGGCAGACCTGGCGCAAAAAACGCCCTTTGCTGTCATGACTTTTTTTAAGCCTGATATCGAGCTGCCACTGACATCGCGCATGTCACGTCATGAAGTCCATAGCCTCATAGACGACATGGTTCCAAGCGATAACCTATTTTGCGCAGTGCGCATTGATGGCGTTTTCGATTCAGTTCGTACTCGCACCGTACCTAAACAAACACGCCCTTATCGGCCAATGCTTGAAGTGGTCAAAGAACAACCAACGTTCCGCTTCACGCATAAGCAAGGCGTGGTCGCCGGCTTTCGCAGTCCTAAATATACGACTGGCATCAATGTGCCCGGCTATCACGAACACTTTATTACCGATGACCGCCAAGGAGGTGGTCATATTCAGGATTACAGCATTTCGTCAGGATTTCTCCAGATTGGCAAAGTCTCGCGGCTAGTGATTGATACCCCAGTATCGACAGACTTCCTCAACGCCAATTTGGCTCCGGAAGATATAAATACCGCCATAGAAAAGGCGGAAAAGTAACAAAGTCAGGCAAATAATAAGGACAACAAATGCAATCCAAACCTTCAAATAAAAATGGAGCTCAGTTGATCGCTCAACAGCTAGAGTCTCTCGGCATTAAGTACATTTTCGGTATTCCCGGTGCAAAAATCGATCGACTGTTCGATGCGATTGAAGACTCTAACATCCAAATGATTCCGGTACGCCACGAAGCTAACGGCGCATTTATGGCGGGCGTTATGGGAAGACTAACCGGCAAAGCAGGCGTCACCATGGTTACGTCAGGCCCTGGCTGTGGAAATCTAGTTACGGGGGTGGCAACAGCAAACTCCGAAGGCGATCCGCTGATTGCTATCGGTGGTGCGGTGAAACGAACTGACCAGCAAAAACAAACACACCAGAGCATGGATACCGTCAGTATTTTTCGCTCTATAACTAAGTTCAGTGCTGAAGTGCAGCATGTGGACGCCGCAAGCGAGATCATGGCGAACGCATTTCGTATCGCAGAGTCAGGTCGTCCTGGGGCTTGCTTTTTGAGTCTCCCCCAAGATGTCTTATTCGAGCAAACCCAAACGGACATTATTGTCCCCTCGCCTTACACACAGCCTGGTTGCGCAGACATCGCAGCAATCGAAGAAGCGGTCAGTCGAATCAGTAAAGCAAAGCGCTGTGTGGTTTTACTTGGCCTTCACGCGAGCCGCAGTCAAAACGCTGCTGCTATCGCCCGATTTCTTCAAAATACGCAGCTACCCGTTGTCGGCACTTACCAGGCCGCCGGCACGGTAGACATCAATTACTATCATCACTTTGCTGGGCGTGTCGGTTTGTTTAATAACCAACCTGGCGATGTTTTACTGCGGGACGCCGATTTAATTCTCACCATCGGCTTTAGCCCAATAGAGTATGACCCTGAGCTTTGGAACAGCCACCGCAACCCAGTGATTCACCTCGATATTGAACCAGCAGAATACCAACTTAATTATCAACCTTGTGTTGAAATCGTCGGAAACATTGCGCAGTCATTAGACAAAATGGGCAGCTATATCTCTGAATATGCTCGCCTTTCCCCAACGGCACTTTCAGTACTGGAAGAGGTAGCACTGCAACGGCAAGTGATCAAGACCTATCCCAATGTCTATAACAAGCAAGGGTTTCATCCACTGGCGCTAATTAAAGCCATGCAATCTATCATCACACCAGATACCACGCTATGCCTTGATATGGGGAGCTTCCACATCTGGATCGCTCGTTACTTAAGCTGTTTTCGAGCTCGCCAAATGCTGGTGTCTAACGGCCAACAAACAATGGGCGTTGCACTACCATGGGCCATTGGTGCCAGCCTACTAAAACCTGGTAGCAAAGTGGTATCGATATCGGGAGACGGCGGTTTTATGCAATCGAGCATGGAGTTAGAAACCGCGGTTAGACTGAACTGCAATATCGTCCATATTGTGTGGGTTGATAACGCCTACAACATGGTAGAAATGCAAGAGATCAACAAATATCAGCGCTGCTCTGGTGTGAAATTTGGACCAATTGATTTCAAGGCCTACGCCGAGTCATTTGGCGCGAAAGGCTTCGCAGTGACTAGTCAACACGAATTGCTACCGACATTGAATAAAGCCATGGACGTTGAAGGACCAGCAGTGGTGGCTATCCCAGTAGATTACAGCGACAACGACAAACTGATGTTGCCGCGCACAGAGAAAAATCAAGATCCCGTTTTTATAAGTTTCGAAGGAGAAATCGCATGAGAGGATTAAAAAATAAAGTCGCACTCGTCACTGGTTCTGCCAATGGTATTGGTTTGGCCATCGCAAAACGTTTGTATGAAGAAGGCGCAAACGTCGCTCTTGCCGATTGGAATGAAGAGCAGTTGGCAAACGCCGTTGAGGGCTTTGATAAGCAGCGTGTGTCTGCACATTCCATTGATGTTTCTGATCCAGACAAAGTCGCAGCACTGATTTCTGATGTTGTTACCCGTTTCGGTAAACTGGATATTTTAGTAAACAATGCTGGCGTACATGTCCCAGGCTCCGTGATTGAAGGTAGTGTGGAAGACTGGAAGAAGATCTCTGGTGTAAACATTGATGGTGTTGTTTATTGCTCGAAGTTTGCTTTGCCTGAACTCTTAAAAACGAAAGGTTGTATGGTAAATACCGCGTCCGTTTCCGGTTTGGGTGGTGACTGGGGTGCCGCATTCTATTGCGCGAGTAAAGGCGCAGTGGTGAACCTTACCCGAGCGATGGCATTGGACCATGGTGCGGATGGGGTAAGAATTAACGCCGTATGCCCAAGTTTAGTAAAAACCAACATGACAAACGGCTGGCCGCAGGACATCCGCGATAAATTCAATGAGCGCATTGCGCTTGGCCGAGCAGCCGAACCTGAAGAAATTGCGTCTGTCGTGACTTTCTTGGCAAGTGATGACGCATCTTTCATTAATGGCGTAAACCTACCTGTAGACGGCGGTGCCACCGCATCAGATGGTCAGCCTAAAATAGTGTAAGCATGAAATAGACAGATCAGTAAGAGACGTTCTACTACCTTTCGGATCGATGCTGATCTGTCGCTTTACGCTCTGAGCACACAACCCATGCCAGCAATAAACTCAACCACTCAACCGCTGTTAGAGATATCTCAACAACTTAAACCAGCAACGAGAAATTAATGTTTCACACAAACCGACAAACTATGTGAGCATTCCATCAGGCATAGAGTGAAGACTTATGTATCAGCGATTCACAAAGAACCAGACAGTTTCCGCGAATACTTTCTAAAGAAGTCTCAGTGACGACTAACGTTTCTGCCACACCATCCATTGCTCTCTGCCTTTAAAAACCTCAACACTGTTTGCCACCACTGAGGACTTCACAAGTTCAAACGTGGGCTCTAGAAAAGCTGCCAACTCCCCACTTCGCAAACAAAATGGTGGGAAGCGAGAGTGGTAATCATCATCTATAACGAAATAACCAATTAACAAACCGTCTCTTGGCAGCAATTTATCCACCATAGCAAAGTATTCTGACCACATGTCTCTCGATAGTGCTGCGAGAAAGGCCCGCTCGTAAATGACATCAAACGAGTGAGAAAAATCGGCATTAAATACATCACCCAATACGACTTTATCTTTGTAGTTACCTAACGTTGATTGCGCCATTTTTACCGCTTCTTGGCTGTAATCCATCGCGATCACGTCATGCCCATATTGAATAAAAGTGCTCAGTTCATAAGCGGCACCACACCCAGGAATAAACACTGAATGGCCTACATGAAGTGAATTGTCGAGATAATCCTTGAGTTCTTGAGGTGTCGATTGGGCATCCCAAGGCATAGTGCCTCGGATAAACAAATCATCCCAGAATTGTGTGTTAATCATTGGTGCCTGTTTCATTTACCCGCTCCCTGATTGCGGTAGTAAAAAATAAAGGGATACGCAGCGCAATGTGGTATCCCTTTTCTAGCCTTTTGTCTGACGTTGTTAGTTTTTTATGACAACCACTTTCTACTGCACTTATGCCACCAATGAGTTAACTGCGAAGATCATTGATTAACGGCTGCTCCGCTTGGTTCGGTACAAACTGGACATTGCCTTTCAGTTTAGTGACTGACTGTAGTGTTGCTTGAATGTCCTCTGCTGATACATGCACATCATGACAACAGAAAGTAATGGCATCGTTGAAGCCATCGCGCTCAATTTTCAAGGAGCCTTTAATATCGTGGCGACGACAGACTTCTTGGATCTGATGCGGATAAACAAACAGCCCTTTTACTTTCACCGCGGAGTCTGCTCGTCCCATCCAGCCCTTAATTCGTGCATTCGTGCGTGAAGAATCAGAACTAATCTCTAGATATGCCGATAAATCTCCCGTTGCGTAGCGAATCAGCGGGAACTTCTCATCGAGCGACGTTACAACGACTTCACCGACTTCTCCCGGTTGTACAGGAACACCATCAGGATCAACGATTTCAACAATAATATCCTCGGCAATCACTAATCCTTGTTCACCAGACACTTGATAAGCAATCAAACCAAGCTCTGCACTTGCGTAGGCTTGAAAGACTGCAATGCCTTTTTCCTCAAACATCTGTTGCATGTCTGCTGTAACCGCTTCACCAGAGACCAGAGCTTTCTCAAAGCTAGGCAGCTCATCGTATGTCTCTTGGTACTTTTGTAGCAACGTCAGCAAATACGAAGGTGTGCCAGTGTAACCATTAGGTTGAAGCTGTTTAATTGCCTCTATTTGCGCTTCGGTATTGCCTACTCCAGCCGGAAATACAGCGCAACCACAAGCTCTTGCGCCACCATCCATAATAAATCCGCCAGGAGAGAAATGGTAAGAGAGCGTGTTATGCACTAAATCACCCGCACAGAACCCAGCAGCGTGAAACGCGCGCCCCATACGCCAGAAATCGGCCTCATCCGTTTGAGCCTCATATAAAGGCCCAGGAGACTGAAAAACACGCGCCATTTGACCAATGGCAACGCTATTTAAGCCACCAAACGGCGGTTTAAGTTGCTGCTGATTAGGTACATTGAACTTACGTGTAATCGGGAACTGAGCAAGCCCTTCACGATTGTTTGCCAATGTAGGATCTAACTCAGAAAAATGCGCTGCGTAATGTTCGCTATTGGCTTTCGAATTCTCAATCAGCGCTGGCAAACGTTGAAACAGCGACTCTTCTCGCGCCTGTAGAGACAACGATTCTTTCGCATCAAATAGTTCGTTCATCCTTGCTCCTTACAACCAACGCTTACGACGTTTGTAAGATTTCAGATTCTTAAAGCTCTTGCGATCTTCATCGCCGCCGCCAAGGTAGAATTCTTTTACGTCTTCATTGTTTAGCAATTCGTGCTTGCTGCCATCTAGTACGATTTTGCCTGATTCCATGATGTAACCGTAATCGGCCGCTTGAAGAGCGAAGTTGGCATTCTGTTCAACCAAAAGCATGGTAATACCTTGCTCTTTGTTGATCTTGTTAATAATGCTGAATACTTCTTTAACTAGCAGTGGAGAAAGCCCCATAGACGGTTCGTCCAACAAAATCATCTTCGGTCGAGCCATTAACGCTCGGCCAATCGCTAACATTTGTTGCTCACCGCCAGACAAATAGCCCGCCAGGCCAGTGCGCTCTTTGAGTCGCGGGAAATAGTCAAACACCATTTCGATGTCTTGTTCAACTTCGTTGTCAGTGCGTGTATAAGCGCCTAAGCGAAGATTTTCTATTACCGTCATATCTTCAACAATTCGGCGCCCTTCCATAACTTGGAAGATGCCCGAACGGACGATCTCTTCCGGGCTTTTGTTGTCTATACGCTCGCCCATGAAGTTGATTTCGCCGCGCGTCACTTCACCATCTTCGGTTTTCAATAAACCAGAAATGGCTTTCAACGTTGTGGATTTACCCGCACCGTTGGCGCCCAGTAAGGTCACAATCTGCCCTTTTGGAACTTCTAAACTCACACCGCGAAGTACTAGTATTACTTCGTCGTAGACGACTTCAATGTTGTTCACTGAAAGCAGTATTTCTGCCGGTTCGATATTCGTTGCTAATTCAGCCATCAAGCTACTCCTTGCTAGGGTGAGAGTGTTCTCTCACCCATCCTTATTTTCAGTAAGCTTTGTTATTAATAAGTCGTAGATTAGTAACCTAGCCAATCGTCACGACGTGACAATGTCACCTGAGATACTTTCTTAATATCAACTGCGCCGCCATCGTTGTTGCCCATAAAGACGTTCACGGTTGTTGTGCCTCGGTGATCTTCCGGTTTCCAGTTCGCAGGGACACAAACACCTTCTAAGCCTTGTGGTACCCAGTTGTCATGGACATACATGCCCTTCTTGATGTTTTCACCTGTGATGCCACCGTTGTCTTTCGCCCACTCCATTGCTTCTTTCATATAGAACGCAGAACAAATACCGCGAATGTAATGGTGAGTTCTGAATTCGCCCGGCTCTGATTCAGACTGCTTAGAAATCTCACGGACCAGTTTCATGCCTTCATTATCATCTCCCCAAAACGCTGTCATACCTGGGAAAACGTAATCTTTAAGGCCATCGCCTGCTGCTTCAAGCACTGGCTTATCGCCGCCCCAAATGTTTGCCATGTACTGGAACTCTGTCCCAACCGTGTTACAAGACTTCACTAGTGAGATAACCGAGCTACCGATATTAGCAATGTAACCGTAGTTGGTGCCTGACTCTTTCAGCGACAAACATTGCGCTTTGAAGTCCCCTGGTTTTAGTGACACAACGACTGGGTTTTGCACATCAAAACCAAGCTCTTTGGCGTACTCTGCACACGCTTCTTTTGGCGCATTCGGGAATGGATGGTTATCGCCAATGTGCGTAAATTTCGGCGCACCTTGATTGCCCTTAGATTCCCAATCTTCTTTCGCCCACTTAACTAGCGCACGGCACGCATCTGAGTACGACGCACCATAAAAGAAATTATAAGGCGCTGGTTTCGCGGTTTTTGGGTTTTTGCCAGTTGGGTCAGTTAAGTGACCAGAGTAAGAAGCAGAGAACACCGGCACTTTGTCTTTGGTAACAAACGAAATAAGTGCTTCGGTATCCGCCGTACCCCAACCTTGCAGCGCAACCATGTCTTTACGCGCCACCCAACGTTTATAGTTGGAAATCGCCACTGGTACTTTGTACGCCATGTCTACTGTTTCAAATTCGAGCTCGGTACCGTTAATGCCACCGTTTTGGTTAATCCAACGCAATGCGTCTCGCACGCCAGAACCATAAGGCTTGCTCACATAGGCCGTTGGTCCAGAAAAATCGACTAATTGCCCGACAAACACAGAATCTTTTGCCCAAGTTGCGGTAGTAAACAGTGCAGATGACAGCACCAACGTTGTCGCTAAATGTCCTTTGTTCATAACTCGTTGTCCTTGTTATTGAGGTATATTCCACTTAATTCCACGTTAATATGAGAACGGATAGTGTTTCCAATATGCTCGAATCTGTTGCCAGCGATGCGATAATCCTTGAGGTTCGAAAATAAGGAACAGCATGATGACTAAACCAATCGCCATCTCTTTGAAGTAAGCCAGACCATCAGTGAAAGCGGTGGTATCACCAAACGCTGAAAGCCCCGTTACGCCAAACTCCAAAACTTCAGGCAGCAATACGATAAATATCGTCCCCATCAATGTGCCTTTGACTGAACCCAAGCCACCAATGATGATCATTGCCAAGAACTGGATAGACATCATGATGGTGAAGCCTTCTGCTGATACAAACCCTAGATAATGTCCGTAGAGTGCCCCCCCGATGCCTGCATAGAATGCACACACTCCAAATGAGAGCAGACGATACTTGGTTAGGTTGATGCCCATGATCTCTGCTGATAGATAGTGATCTCGTACTGAGACAAACGCGCGACCGTCACGAGAACGGATTAAGTTTGATGCCCACATATACATGAAGATCAGCGCAAACAGAGCGATGTAGAAGAAGCTTTCGTCAGTCGTAAACTCAAAGCCAAACAAATTAATTGGGTTCGCGCTAGCACCGTATGAGCCGCCACTGAACCAATCTGCGCGAGCAAAGAAGTCCTCTAGAATAAACTGCGCCGCCAACGTTGCGATAGCTAGGTATAAACCTTTAATTCGAGCAGCTGGCAGACCAAACAGCATCCCCACAATCATGGTTAAGTAACCCGCGAGCGGAATCGCAAACACGACTGGAATGTTAAACTGGTTATTTAGCCAAGCCGATGCAAAGGCGCCAAAGCCAAAGAACGCACCGTGACCTAGCGAGATTTGTCCGGTAAAACCAACCAAAATGTTTAAGCCCAATGCCGCGATACCGAGGTATGCAATCTGAATAAACAGGTTTAGGAAGTAAATATCCAAGACCAGCGGTGCTGCCAGCATGGCGATGACACCTGCAATCGCAAGGCTTCTGATGGTTTTGGTTTCAAAAATTGGCGTATCGCTTTTGTATGTGGTTCGAAAATCCCCACATGGGCGCATGCTAAGTTGAGCCATGTTATTTCTCCTTAAATACGCTCAATATCTTTGGTACCAAACAGGCCATATGGCTTGAAGGCAAGAATGATTAACAGCACATAGAATGGTGCGATGTTGTATAAGTTACCCACTTGCAGGTATTGGCTATCAAAAAACTCAGCCAAGTTTTCTAGCACCCCGATGGTGATACCACCGACAATTGCGCCGACTACCGAATCTAAGCCACCTAAAATAACGGCTGGGAAAACTTTGATACCAATAATGGATAGCGCGTCAGATACGCCGTTAACGATACCGATAACAATCCCTGCTGTTGCAGATACCATTGCCGAAATGGCCCAACTGATGGCGAACACTTTCTTGATGGAAATGCCAAGACTCTGGGCTACTTGCTGGTTGAATGCCGTTGCGCGCATTGCCAGACCCATTTTGCTGAATTTGAAGAACCAGTAGAACGCGCCCATGATGAGCATTGAGAAGATCAAGCTCAGAATGTAAGCAAACTCAACATTCAAACCTCCGATATTCACCACGTTGGTTTCGAACACTTGTGGGTACGACACAGCAGAGACACCGAATATCCACTTCATCAGCGCTTGGAAAAACATCGATAGACCAATGGTCACCATGATCACAGAGATAATCGGTTCACCAATCAACGGTCTGAGCACAATGGTTTGCACGGCGATACCAAAAATCATCATGAACGCGAGCGTGAGTAAAAAGCCTATAAAAAACGGTAACTGTAGGTGTACCAATGCCGCCCAACATACCCATGCGCCAATCAACAAAAACTCACCCTGAGCAAAGTTGACCACCTGGGTCGATTTGTAAATCAATACAAAGCACATGGCGACAACGCCATACAACATGCCAACGATCACGCCATTAATGACGAGTTGCAGTAATAAATCCGTATTCACTATGCGATCCTCCGTTGTTCGCTATCCACTAGTGTTGGCTCATGCTCAATAAGCGTTTCAATAACTAGCGACGTTTGAATGCGTGTTTTGGTGCCATCTTGATAAGTGATCACTGTATCGACATCGACTTTTGGATCGTCGCTGTAGATGGTTTCGATGATGTCTCCGTATTTCTCTGCAACCACACCACGGCGTACTTTACGTGTGCGAGTTAGCTCTCCATCGTCGGCATCCAGCTCTTTGTAAAGTAGAATGAATTTGCTGATCTTCTGTGCATCCGGTAGGGATTCGTTCACTTTTTGAACTTCTTCACGAATCGCTTGGTACACTTCTGGTTGAGCAGATAAGTTGGTGTAGTTGGTAAATGCCAAGCCGCGTTGCTCTGCCCACTTCGCGACGATCGCATAGCGAATACAGATGATGGCAGACAGCCAAGGTCGACCTTTACCTACCACCACGGCTTCTGCAATAAACGGCGAGAACTTGAGTTTGTTTTCGATAAACTGTGGCGAATAACGGTCGCCATGGCTGGTTTCCGACATATCTTTCAGACGATCAATCACCACCAAGTGACCGGAATCTTTAAAATAGCCCGCATCGCCTGTGTGCATCCAACCATCTTGAACATCTTCATCATATGCTGCTTGGTTGTTTAAGTAGCCAGTAAACATGCCTGTACTTTTCGCGATGATTTCACCAACGCCATTGCTGTCCGGGTTGATGACTTTCACATCTGCATTATCAAACGCAACACCAACGGAATCGTAATCCACATCGTCCGCTTGGTGCACAGTGTATGCGCCACACATTTCGGTCTGACCATAAAGCTGCTTAAGTGGCACACCAATAGCTTGTAGGTAACGGAAAGTATCCGGTCCCATCGCCGCACCGCCGGTTGCCGCAGATGTCAGGTTCGAAAAGCCTAAACGGTCACGCAGAGCACGCAGAAGAATCCATTCAGCCAACTTAGAGCGTTTGCCCTGCTCCAGCGCTTTGTTGGCTAAGCTCATGCCCAGTTTGTACATCTTTTGCTTAAACGGTGTCGAATCCATCATTCGTGCAGACACGTCTGCCACAATGTTTTCCCACACACGTGGCGCTAACAGCACAAAGTTTGGACCGATTTCACGCAAGTCGGACATCATGGTTTCTTGTTCTTCCACAAAGTTAACGATTTGACGAGAAATCAACGCCTGACCAACCACGTAAACCTGCTCCATAATCCAAGGCAAAGGCAGAACAGAAACGTAGTTGTCGCCTGGGGAACGAGGGTCTGCACGCAAGTAAGCCGCACAGTGATCCAAGAACGTGCCACTGTGTAGCTGAGCCAATTTTGGTTTAGAAGTCGTACCCGACGTAGTACAAAGAATTGAAAGATCGCTGCCTTTGGTTTCAACAACCATATTGAGATATTTGTCTGGGTCCGCTTTATCAATCAGCTGACCTTTTTTGTAGACCTGTTCAACATCAATTAATCTTGGATCATCGTATTTACGCATTCCACGAGGATCGCAGTAAATAATGTATTCAACGCTAGGAATTTCATCACCAAGCTCAAGCAGCTTGTCGCATTGCTCTTCATCTTCGGCAATCACGACTTTTGCTTTTGCATAGTTGATAAGGTACGCCACCTCTTCGTGCATAGAATCTTGATAGATGCCCAGCGAGAAACCTTTGATCGCATGTGCCGCTAACTCGCCCCATACCCATTCAGGGCGGTTATCACCTAGCAAACCAACGACATCTTGCTCACCAATACCCAAATCTCGTAGTGCCAGTGCCATCCACTTGACGCGGTTTTCATAATCCTTCCAAGTGAACTCTCGCCATATACCAAACTCCTTTTCACGCATTGCGACTTGTTCGGGCCAGTTCTTGGCATTGTGTTGCAACACTTTTGGAAAGGTATCTAAGCGGGTTATATCTGCCCAATCATTATGTTGCTGTGCCATTATGCACTCTCCTCTAATGTCGGTAACTCTTCGCCTAAGTACGCTTGTTTCACATGTGGGTTGGCCATCACTTCTTCAGGCTCACCCGTAGCAATGTGTTTACCGAAATCCAAAACCAAAACGCGATTAGAGATGTCCATGACCACGCCCATGTCGTGCTCAATCATGATGATCGTGATATCTAATTCTTCATTCAGATCCATGATGTAACGTGCCATGTCTTCCTTTTCTTCCAAGTTCATACCTGCCATTGGTTCATCAAGCAGCAGTAACTTAGGTTTTAAGGCAATGGCACGAGCAAGCTCTACACGCTTACGTAAGCCGTAAGATAGCGTGCCTGCAGTCGCTTTTCGGATGTGCTGGATTTCTAGAAAATCGATCACGTCTTCCACATATTTGCGGTGCGCCATCTCTTCTTTCTGCGCATTGGAGAACCAATAGAGTGGCCCCGTGACGAAGTTATTTTTCAGTAGGTGGTGTCGGCCAACCATGATGTTGTCCAGTACCGACATATGAGAAAAGAGCGCTAAGTTTTGGAAGGTTCTTCCCAGCCCTAACTCAGCTCGTTGGCTTGGTGTACGTTTAGTTACGTCATCTCCAGCGAAGATTACAGAGCCTTTGTTTGGTGTGTATCGACCAGAGATGCAATTGAGCATTGAGGTTTTACCTGCACCGTTTGGACCAATGATTGAAAAAATTTCCTTTTCATTCACATGGAAGCTCACGTCAGTTAAAGCTTTCACCCCACCAAAAGCCAATGAAATATCGTTTACCTGCAACAGAGGCGATTCCGATACCATAGTTGATCTCCCTTTCGTTATTTTAAGTGCGTTCCATTGAGCACTATTTGATCAAACCTAACTTTGATACTGGTAACCGCTTTTACACCTATGCATCAACTTTGTATTCAGTTTACGTAAACGTCAATTTAAAATCAGAATAGTGCCTGAAAGATTAAGTTGCAATCGAGTTCATCGAGAAAGATTTGAACTAACGCAAACTTTAAGTAAATAAATTGTTAATAAAAATTATTCTCAAACGCTTACATATTTGGATAGTTCGGACCACCACCACCTTCTGGTGGAGTCCAGGTAATATTTTGACTTGGATCTTTGATGTCGCAGGTCTTACAGTGGATACAGTTGGCCGCATTTATTTGAAGCTCTGGCTGCTGCTCCCCCTGTACGATTTCATACACGCCAGCCGGACAATAGCGCTGTGCTGGCTCTGCATATAATTCAAGGTTCTGCTCAATAGGAATCCGCTGGTTCTCCAGTCGTAAGTGGCATGGTTGATCTTCCTCATGGAAGATATTGGATAGATAAACAGAAGAGAGGCGATCGAAACTTAACACGCCATCAGGCTTCGGATAGACAATTTCATTGCTGTTTTCCGCCAATAACAGAGACTGATGATCAGGCTTATCACAGCGGATATGCCACTTAGCTTTGCCTTTTAATACGTTATGTTCCAGCAGCGCTAAACCACCGCCCAGCCACGATCCAAAGCGGTGAATACCACTTGAGAAGTTACGTGCTTGATAAAGCTCTTCATACAGCCAAGACTGTTTGAAATGCTTTTGATAATCAGCAGTAACTGACTGACTCTCAAGGGCTTCACATACTGCTTCAGCGGCAAGCATGCCAGATTTCATTGCGGTGTGTGTGCCTTTGATTTTAGCGCCGTTAAGTGTTCCTGCATCACAGCCAATTAACAAGCCACCAGCAAACTGCTGCGTGGGAAGCGAATGAAAGCCGCCCTTGGTGATCGCTCTCGCGCCATAGCTAATACGCTTCCCATTTTTGAGGTATTGCTCAATCAACGGGTGGTGTTTAAAACGTTGAAACTCATCAAATGGACTCAAGTGCGGATTCTTATAATTCAAGTCAACAATCAACCCGACGGCAACTTGGTTTCCCTCTAAATGGTAGAGATAACTGCCACCTGTGGCTTCGTTTGATAACGGCCAGCCTAATCCGTGCACTACTAAACCTTGCTGATGCTGCTCTGATGGGATTTCCCACAGCTCTTTAAAACCGATAGCGTAGTGTTGAGGCGTTTTCTCTTCAGCAAGATTAAATCGGTTAATCAACTGCTTACCAATATGCCCCCGTGCGCCTTCAGCAAATAAAGTAAACTTCGCTCGTAGTTCAATACCAGGTTCGAAATTTCCTTTTTGTTCACCATTTTTATCTAATCCCATATCGCCCGTGATCACGCCACAAACACGACTATCTTCATCGATGATCGCTTGACTGGCGGTAAAACCTGGGTAGACCTCCACCCCCAAGTTCTCAGCCTGCAACGCCATCCATCGGCATAGACTGCCCAAACTTATGATGTAATTACCTTTGTTATGTAACGTATTAGGCACCGCCCAAGAAGGCAGTTCATGACCATTGATGTCATTGCCTAGATAGTAGGTTTTATCTTGGTTTACTTTGGTATTGAGCGGAGCGCCTTTCTCTTCCCAGTCGGGAAAAAGCTCATCCAAACTCCGCGTTTCAAACACCGCACCCGATAAAATATGCGCTCCAACTTCAGAACCTTTTTCTACCACGCAAACAGAGAGCTCTTGTTTTTTTTCTGCTGCTAATTGTTTGATTCGGCATGCCGCAGACAAGCCTGCGGGACCTGCGCCTACAATCAGAACATCAAATTCCATGCAGTCTCTTTCCATGATTGCATTCCTTTTTCTTTGCATGTTGCCAACTTGTTAATCAACAATATATTTAAAGTTGACGCAAACGTAAAGGTAAATTAACATCATTTTAAAGACGTCATCACATCGTCTTCACTGTTAACACATAGTCTTCACTGTAAAAGGAATCTAACGTGAAAATACTAGTGCCAATCAAAAGGGTCATTGATCCCTACGTTAAAGTTCGCGTGAAAGCGGACCATAGCGATGTTGAAACCAATAACGTCAAGATGACGATTAATCCATTTTGCGAAATAGCCGTTGAAGAAGCCGTACGACTAAAGGAGCAAGGTATTGCAGATGAAGTCATCGTTGTCAGTGCCGGCGGTAGCCAGTGTCAGGAGCAACTACGTACCGCGCTTGCATTAGGCGCCGATCGCGCTATTCATGTCGATACTGAAGACAAAATAGAGCCATTAGTTGTTGCTAAGCTGCTCAAAGCTCTAGTTGAGCAAGAACAAGCACAGCTTGTGATTACGGGTAAACAATCCATTGATACGGACAACAACCAAGTGGCTCAGATGCTGGCTGCCCTACTTGACTGGCCTCAAGCAACTTTCGCTTCCGACGTGAAGATAGAAGATCAAAAAGTTCAGGTCGTGAGAGAAGTGGACGGCGGCTTGATGACGGTCGCGATGAACTTACCTGCGGTGATCAGTACTGACTTACGCCTGAATGAACCGCGTTTTGCCTCTTTGCCTAATATCATGAAAGCTAAGCGCAAGCCGTTAGATACCATCACACCTGACAGTCTGGGTGTTGAAGTGGTATTTAGCCAAACCATTCAAGAAGTCACACCGCCAGCGCAAAGAAAAGGTGGCATCAAGGTTGAATCTGTCTCAGAGCTTCTCGATAAGCTGCGTAACGAAGCGAAGGTGATTTCATGAAGAACTTAATCATAGCAGAACATGACAATAACCAATTGCATGCGGACACACTCAAAGTGGTTAATGCAGCAAAACAAGTCAGCCAAGACAATGTTTTGATCGTAGTGGGCCACCAGTGTGAAGAAGTCGCTCAGCAAGCTTGTCGCGTTGATGGTATATCAAACGTAATTTGTGTCGATGATGAACAACTTAAGCATCAATTTGCCGAGAGTATCGCACCTATTGTAGTGAGTATTGCTGAAGGCTTTGACGCAATCTGGGCTAGCTCATCATCAAAAGGGAAAGATCTAGCACCGCGAGTAGCAGCGAAGTTCGGCGTTGGGCAAATTTCCGATATTGTCCAAGTTATCGATGAAAACACTTTTATCCGCCCTATTTACGCAGGAAACGCATTTGCCAAAGTGACCACCAGCGACAAGGTTCGCGTCATCACCGTGCGCGCGTCTGCGTTTGAGCCGGTTACTTGTCACAACCAAGCTGATATTAAGCATCAGCAGGTCACTATCTCAGCTCCAATGGTTGAATTGGTTTCTGTCGATAAAACCGTGTCAGAACGTCCTGAATTAAGCGCGGCAGAGGTGGTTGTGTCAGGTGGACGCGGGGTCGGTAGCAAAGAGAACTTCGCGTTGATCGAACAAGTTGCCGATAAACTAGGTGCTGCCATTGGCGCTTCTCGCGCGGCGGTTGATGCCGGGTTTGTTGCCAACGACTTACAAGTGGGTCAAACCGGTAAAATCGTTGCACCTAAGCTTTATATAGCGGTTGGGATTTCCGGTGCCATCCAGCATCTTGCAGGAATGAAGGAATCCAAGGTGATTGTCGCGATCAACAAAGATCCAGAATCTCCTATCTTTGAAGTTGCCGACTATGGATTGGTTGGTGATTTATTCGAGGTACTACCTCAGCTTGCCGAACAACTTTAAACGATCAGATAAGGGGCGAACACTGCTATGTTCGCCCCTTTATTTTGTTTTGGTCATATTCAAAAGAAACGAAATTAGAGGGACCTATGCCAAAATCTGCACCTATTTGGTCACCATCTGCTGAGCGCGTCAGCAATAGCAACTTATTACGGTTCATCGAAAAGGTTAATAAAGACAAAGCCGAAGGTACCGTAATCAACAATTACACGTCTCTACACCAGTGGTCCATTGAGCACAATGATGAATTTTGGCGACATACTTGGCAGTTTTGCAACGTAATCGGAGATATGGGTTCGCAAATCAAGAGCCTTGGCAGTCCCAAATGGACACAAACAGGTTCTAATCATCACCATGTAAATAGAGACACAGTATGGTTTGCTGACGCCACGCTGAACTACGCAGAGAACCTCCTATCTCAGGCTGAACAATCACCAGAGCGTGAGTTTATTGTTTTTAGCAATGAAAGCGGTGAACACCGACAACTCACCGGTAAACAGTTGCTTGAACAAGTTTCCGCCATTCAACAATGGCTACTCAATTGTGGTGTCGGTAAAGGCGATGTCGTTGCGGGTTATTTGCCCTACCTTCCTGAAACCGTTATTGCCATGCTGGCCACCACCAGTCTTGGTGCCATTTGGACTTCAACCTCTCCTGATTTTGGTATCGATAGCGTCGTAGAGCGTTTTGGTCAGGTCAAACCGAAAGTTCTTTTTTGCTGTGATGGCTACCAGTTCGGAGGCAAAGCTTTCGATATGACGGACAAGAACACCACTCTTAGTAGTAAGTTAAGCAGTGCCTCCGAAGAGACTACTATTAGCGTATGCCAAATCGAATATTTACAAAACGCTGAGAGTGCTAGCACTTCTGAGTTTGTTTCTTGGTCCGATATTACTCACCACTTTTCTCCACAATCAATTCAATATCAATCAGTACTGTTTAATGACCCGTTATTCATTTTGTATTCTTCTGGTACAACAGGTCAACCTAAGTGTATTGTCCATTCCGCAGGCGGTACCTTGCTCAATCACCTCAAAGAACATCAACTGCATTGCGACATCAAATCGCAAGACAAGGTTTTCTACTACACAACATGTGGTTGGATGATGTGGAACTGGCATGTTTCCGCTCTTGCGAGTGGAGCAACCTTAGTGATTTACGACGGTAGTCCGGTTTATCCTGATCACTCCGTCTTATGGCGATTAGCAGAAGAACATAACGTGTCGCTGTTTGGTACTTCAGCGAAATACTTAGAAGCACTGGAGCATGCGAACTGCTCTCCAAAACTAGAACATAACTTGAAGTCACTCAAAACTCTGTGCTCAACTGGTTCGGTGCTTTACCCAGAACAATTTAATTATGTCTATCAGCACATCAAGCAGGACTTGCATCTCGCTTCTATTGCTGGCGGCACAGATATTTGCGGATGCTTTGTACTTGGAAACCCAATCTCACCAGTTTACAAAGGTGAATGCCAAGGCGCAGGGCTGGGAATCGACGCACGTGTTCTAGAGGGTGATGGACATACTATTACGCAAAAACGTGGCGAACTGACTTGTAATAACTCACTACCTAGCTTCCCTATTGGTTTCTGGAACGACAACGGCGAACGTTATCACAACGCTTATTGGAGCAAGTTTACCGATATCTGGCACCATGGCGACGATGTGATGCAAACCGAACATGGCGGCTTTATTTTTTATGGCCGTAGTGACGCAACCTTAAATCCAGGCGGCGTACGAATCGGTACCGCTGAAATCTATCAACAAGTGAACGCGTTACCCGAGGTTGAAGACTCCATCGCTGTCGGCAAGTTAAACCAGCAGTCTGAAGAAATCTGGTTACTAGTAAAACTCGCTCACAACGTCGAGTTAACCCAACAACTCACCGATTCAATTCGCCAAACATTGAAAACAAAATGTTCACCGCGCCATGTCCCACGACAAATTTTTGCTATCAGTAATATTCCTAAAACGCGCTCAGGCAAATTGGTTGAGCTAGCAGTGAAACAATTGGTAAACGGACAAGCTGTAAAAAACATTGGTGCTATTGCTAACCCAGAAGTGCTGGAAGAAATTAAAACGCTTTTCAACATAGAAAGTGGCGCCACCGTCACTTAGAGACTCAACAAGTCTTCCAACAATACAGACGGGTATAACCTAACTGTATTTTTAGCTCGCTCGATAACTCCTCCCCACTTTCGTGGAAACTGCGCGAAATATGCTTCATGTACACAAAAAAGGTGAGATAATTCTATCTCACCTTTGAGCCATATGAGCTGGAGCATTAGTTTGGGGGTTAAGCTTTTATCAGTTGGCTCATATCTTCGCGAACTTGTGGCACCGTTAAACCAACGATGATTTGAAGGCTCTCTTGATTTCTAACAATATTCACCGCTCCGTGCTGTGTGAAAAATGCGTTCTCCTTTACCAGAGAGACATCTTTAACTTTAACACGCAGACGCGTCGCGCAATTAGTTAACAATTCAATGTTTTCTTTTCCACCCAAACCTTCAATAAAGGCACTAGCTTGTGACGGACTTGCGCTACTGTTATGGACCGCTTTCGCTTCTTTGTAGTCAGCTTTTGAATATAACTTACTATCTGCACCTTCACGTCCCGGAGTAAGTATGTTGTATTTTAAAATAAGCGCGCGAAACGTAACAAAGTAAACACCAGTAAACATGAGACCAATAATAATCTGAATCACGTATGTTCCCGCATGGTTACCAGCCAAAGGCAACCAGTTTTGGAAAATGAAGTCTATCAAACCAGTCTGAAAGTTACCGGAAACACCAAACATAAAGGCGATCGTTGCCATTGTCGCAGATAACAACGCATGCAAAGCAAACAGCGCAGGTGCGATAAATAAGAATGTAAACTCTATTGGTTCGGTGATCCCTGTAAGAATTGCTGTGATTGCGGCTCCGAGCACTAACCCCATCACCATCTTTTTATTTTCTTTTTTCGCAACTGAATAGAGTGCTAGTGCGATACCCGTACAACCAAACACTTTACCCATTCCCGTCAACATCAAACCACCCTGAGGAAATTGTGTCGTTAAACTTTCCGAGCTCTGGGCGAATGTCTGTATATTTTGAATCCAATAGGCAACCGTTCCGCCATCGACTGCAACTGGCCCATAAAAAACGGGACCATATACGAAATGATGCAACCCCGTTGGTATCATGATTCGCTCTAAAAACGTAAATAGCCATACCCCTAACGATCCAGCAGAAACCAAGAATGATTGCAGATTATTAATACCATGCTGAATACTTGGCCAAGTCAAACAAGTTAGAATTGCCATCACGACCATAATGGGGAAACTAATGATCACAACCAATGGCGTTCCGCCAAATACAGCTGCCCAATCCGGTAGCTTTTTATCAAAGAATCGGTTGTGAACCCAAACAGAGAGACTTGCAATTAAAATGGCACCTAGCAAGTTGGTATCAAGCGTTAGAATGCCACCAACTTCAGTCAAACCTCGCTCACCTTCCGTATAGTTCACGCCCAGTTCTGGCCCCCAAAATTGAAGGATTCCACCAATAACGTAGTTATACGTAATATAGGAAACAAGTGTTGCAAGTACAGCGCGACCAGATGCTTTTTTAGCTAAAGCGATAGGTAACCCAACGGCAAAAATAAGTGCCATATTTTTAAATACAGCGAGTGATGCCTGTAAAATGATCGTCGAGACTTTAACCCAAGCACTCCCCTCTAGTGCCCAAGGAAACACTTCTTGATTTAACAGCACAACAGAGAAACCCAATAACATGCCCGCTGCTGGAAATAATAGAACGGGAACAAACATCGCGGCCCCGAACCTTTGAATAATATCTTTCATATAAACCTCTTGTTTCATTCACGGAGCCTACAAGTAGGCTCCGAACGTCCAGTTGTTATTGAAAAAATTGAGGAAGGTAGGCTTTATTTTCTTCTAGTAATTGTTTTGTTATTTCTTTAGCTTTTGGCACATTAACCACGGTACGGTTAAGTGTGAGTGCATTAATCAGCTTTTGCTGACTTCCTTCGTACCAAGCATCCACAACTAATTTCTCGTAACCAAGTTGGCTCTCAATCATGGCTTTTTGGAAGGTTGGGATTTTTCCTACAGTAAAAGCTTTCGGTCCATCACTAGTTAGCGCAGCTGGAACTTCTACCATGGCATCATTTTGTAAATTTGTAATAGCACCATTATTCGGTACGATGACGAGATACACATCGCTCAAGTTGTAGGCTAGCGAAGCCGCGACTCTCACCATGTATCGACCATGGATATCGGCATGCAGTGTTTCGTGCTTCGTGGTGCCCGCTTCAATTATTCTTGCGTTCAATTCGAACACTCGTTTCTCACGGCCGTTAATTACCTGCCTTGCGCGGGTATTGTTGATATCCTCTTTCGCCACCATTTTTTCAGGGTACAAATAGTACTGAAGATACGTATTCGGCAAAAACTCTGGATTATCAACAAGCATTGTTCTCATGTTTTTGAATGTGGCTTGCCACGATGGGTCATCCGCTATTTCCGCATCAACCGCACTGATCCCTTCTTTTAGGATGATATTTTTAATTTTGTCCGTTAAGTCTTCACCCTGTTTGTTACGAATTTTGGTAAACCAGCCATAGTGATTAAGCCCAAAATATTCAGGAACGAAGTCCCAAATTTCACATCCTAACAATTGCGCATAGCTGACCATAATCGCTGCTGGCATATCACAAATATTTAGAATTCGCTTATCATGCGGAAATTCACGATTTAAAGCTTCAGCGACAATTGCCGCCGGGTTGGTGTAATTAAGAATCCACGCATCTGGACACGTTTGTCGGATCTCGTTCACTAGCTGGATCATATCGCCGATAGAGCGAAGCCCATATGCCATTCCTCCCGCGCCACATGTCTCTTGCCCAACACAAGAGTTGGATAGCGGGATTTGTTCATCGCGCTCGCGCATGGCCAACCCACCAGTGCGGATCTGGATAAAGAAAAAGTCCGAATCTGCGAATGCGACAGATTTATCCGTTGTATAAACAAACTCTTCAACTTCTGGATAGTGTTCTCGCAATAGAATTTCAGTAGCTAATGCATTCGACTCTTGGCGTTTCTCATCTATGTCGTAAAACACGACTTTTGCGAGTGGAAAGTTATCTTTTTCGGCAATAAGGCTGTTCATCATACCAAGTGTGTATGTACTGCCAGCACCAACAATCGTTAATTTTTGACGTTTCATTTCGCTACCTCAAATGTTTATCCTGCAAATGTATAAAATAAGTATTAATACTTTTATGATACATTTAAAGTGTAAGCACATAGATACGAGATAAAAATCACACAAAGATCCTAAGGAAAAGTATTAACTACATCTCAGATCACATTCTTGCTATCATGATCCAAGACTTAGCGAGGTATTATGAAACCCAAATACATAGACATTGCGGAACGATTAGAAAAAAAGATCAAAGATGGGGAACTACAACCTAAATCGATGCTTCCAAAAGAGAGTGATTTGCAAGAAGAGTTTTCCGTAAGCCGCGTAACCATCAGAAAAAGCTTACAAATTCTGGTCGACAATAATTTAATTAGTCGGACAAGAGGTAGTGGAACTTATGTAAACGATCTAAAAGCCCAACATGATGCCTTACATTTGCTGGGTTTTATCGAGGAAGTCAGTAAACAAGGGAAAACACCTAGCTCTCAAGTCATAAAGTTCGAACTTAAAAAGCCGAATGAGCAGGTTGCTAAGCAGTTAAATCTCTCGCCCAATGATGATACATATGAAATACATAGACTCAGGTGTATTAATGATGAGCCTGAAATTTACGAAGTCACTCATATGCCAGCAATGTTATTTCCAGACTTGAGCATAGCCATAATGAATGGTTCTAAATATGAGTACATTGAAAATAGCAAAGGATTGAAAATTGCGAAAAGCAGTCAGTCTGTCAAACCGTATTTGTTAGATGCAGAGACGGCCTCATACCTGAATGAATCAGAAGCTTCCCCTATTCTAAAAGTTGAGTCCACTGGTTACCTAGAAGATGGTCGTGCATTTGAATATACCGTCAATTACTTCCGACTTCATCAATACAGCTTCGAGTTTATTTCAACTAGGACGTAGTACTATTCGACGCTAATGGTTAATCATTGCGCCAAATCTTATATCCGACCTCTCGCATTGCTCTGCCGAGCAGGTGGGAGGCGACTGGCGCAGTGAGAACGATAAACAACATCGTACCGATAACCCGAGAGATCACGGTAACTTCAGGGAGTGAGAAAGCGACCGCTAATAACAAGCAGCTCACTCCGACAGTTCCAGCTTTGGTCGCTGCATGCATTCGGGTATACAAATCAGGAAGCCTCAGGACACCTAGACTTGCAACCAATGTCAACAATGTTCCTAAGCATAAAAATAGTCCAATCAACACGTCCATTATTCTTTCTCCTTTCTTTTAACGATCAAACGTGCAAATGCGATCGTGCCGAGAAATGCGACCAAACCTAATGTAATGGCGATGTCTAACAGAGCGTCCTCACCGCTGTCTAAGGTGTAAACCGTAATAAATCCGATAGTGATAAATGAAATCAGATCTAACGCCACAACTCGATCAGCTAGCGTTGGTCCTAGAATTAAACGAGCAAAAGCCATAACAAAGCTGAGTAGTAGCCCAGAATAGGCAAAAGTGACCGTTATTTGCAGCCAACTATCCACGCGTCACCTCCAAAATTCGATGCTCTAACCCATCTTTAATTCCGCGAATAACCTCTTCATGTTCAGGTGCAAACATGGCATGAACGATAAGATACTTTTTATCAGCCGTAACATCCAAACTAAGCGTGCCCGGTGTTAAAGAAACCATGTTCGCCAGTAATGTGATTTCTAGATCAGAATCGACCTCCAGAGGGACATAAACGATATCAGGCTGACTCAAATGAGTAGGTGTCACGACGTCCCACACCACTTTCGCAACCGATATAACCATTTCATAAGCGAAGTACACCAATAACTTCAATGCAGATGCAAAACGTTGAAAATAGCTCGTTTTCAATCCAAATGGTTGACTCAACCTTAAAGCAAAAAAACCGACCGTAAATCCGACAACAAAATTCAGACTCGAATAGCTGCCGTTAAGCATCATCCACGCTAACGCTAAGAAAAAATTGAGGAATAGATAGATCATGTATTTCCTCCTAACACCACTCTGATGTATTCAGTCGGATTTAACAGTTGTTCTGCAGCTTGAACGGAAAATTGATAAAAAGGCTCCGCCACTAAGCCAATGATTAGCGTCAACGTTGTCAATACAATAATTGGAACGCAGTACAACCAATGTACTTTGGCCTGCAGAGTCTGTTCTGGCTTCTCTCTAAATGGCTTTTTCCAAAATGCCTCACTCCAAATTTTCGTCATCGAGTAGACGGTAAGCAACCCCACCAATAACGCGGTACCTGCTAACCAGTAATATTCAGCCTGTATGCTCGACTTGATGACCAATAGCTTTCCCCAGAAACCCGATAGCGGTGGAAAACCGGCCAGAGAAAACGCAGGGACAAGAAACAAGAACGCCAACCAAGGCATAGCTTTGTATACCCCACCCAAATGTTCAAGTTGACTAGAGCCATATTTGCGCTCGATGAATCCACCTATTAAGAACAAATTCGCTTTTACAATGATGTGATGAACAATGTAGAAAATGGCACCGGCTAAAGCTAAGGGAGTGTAAATAGCCAACCCCATGATCATATAGCCTATTTGGCTAATAATATGAAAAGAAAGAATTTTCTTAATGTCGAATTGGCTAGCTGCTCCTAAAACGCCCGTTAACATGGTTAGCCCTGCGACCCAAATTAACGTCGGTTGCCAGCCACTCTCGGCGAGCGGAAATACTAAGGTGAAGACTCTTATCAACGCGTATACACCGACTTTAGTAAGCAACGCGGCAAACAGTGCCACCACACCGCTTGGCAACGTGTGATAAGAAGCGGGCAACCAAGCAAATAAAGGAAAGAGTGCCGCTTTAATAGAGAAGGCAAACAAAAACAGCGCGGACAGCATCATGTTGATGCTCAATTCATTTTCCCCTACTTTGGTGTAGAGATCGGCCAGGTTCAAGGTGCCCGTTGCGCCATACAACAAGCCGATAGCAAGCAAAAATACCAGCGTCGAAATCAGGTTCAACATCACGTACTTTACTGCACCATCAACTTGAGTTTTCGTTGCATCTAACACCATTAAACCAAATGATGAAATGAGCATGACCTCAAACCAAACATACAGATTAAAAATATCTCCAGTCAGGAAAGCGCCATAAACGCCAGCAAGCAACATGTGCATTAACGCATGGTAATTGCTATAGGAGGGCTTTCGGTGAAGGTCCGCCATCGCGTAGAAAACACATATCGCACCAATCACCGCCGTTATCATCACCATAGCAACGCTGAGGTAATCTGCGACAAACACGATACCAAATGGCGCACTCCACTGACCAAAAGCAACGGCTTGAATACCATTATTTATGATGTTTTCTGTGAGAAAGCCCGCTACGAAAAGGTTCGAAATCGCACTTACACCGCTCAACCACTCAACACTTTTTGTTGAGCGACGGACGAAGAAGATAGTCAACGCCGTACTCAGCGAGAGAACAACCGGTAACGTAAGCAAAATCGAACTCATTGACCCTCCTCAGAACGTTGCATTTCATCGACGTTTGCAGTTCCAGTGTCTTTATAAGCTCGATAGAACAGCATTAAAGCAAAAATAAGCAGTCCAAAACCGATGACTATCGCAGTTAAGATAAGCGCTTGAGGTAAAGGATTTGCCGCGCTATCTGGTGGTAAAAGAGCATTATCGCCAATCAATGGCGGTTCTCCGGGCGTCAGCCTCCCAGCGGTAAAAATAGCAAGGTTAACCGCACTACTGAGTAACATGATGCCGAACAAAAGACGCAAGATATGCTTTTCAAGCATTAAATAAACACCTGCTGCGACAAATACTCCAACGACAACACTCCAGACTATTTCCATCACTCTAGCTCCTCATTAATACGAAGCAGCATACCCATCACGCCACCTATAACGGCAAGGTAAACACCAACATCAAAAACCAATGGCGTCCCTAGTGGTATCACATCTTTCCACCACAGTCCGGTCAAAAACGGTTTATCAAACGCAAAGCTCAAAGCACCAGAAACTAAGCTCAATGCGATGCCAGATAACGCAATGAGAAACGGCTTGAAATACAACCTAGAACGAACGTATTTCGGTGATTCCGCGAACATGAGAAGTGATAAACCAATAACGGCAATCAACGCACCAATAAAGCCACCACCCGGTTCATTATGACCACGTAACAACAGATACACTGAAAATACGAGCATGAGTGCCGAAACAATGTGTGCCGTGGTTGCAAAAATTAATGATTGGATACGATTTTGTTTTTTCGCTCTTGTCTTAAGCAAACTCACTGCCGCAATCCCTGCAATAACAACGACAACAACTTCTCCCAATGTATCAAATGCGCGAAAGTCGACCAGAATAACGTTAACAATGTTTCGCCCATGTCCACCCGGGACACTGTTTTCTGCAAAGAAATCTGACACCGAAGAGTCCATCGGCTGAGACGTGATTCCTAACAAAAGTAAAGTAACCGAAACACCTATCACACCTGCTATGCAAATATTCGCTACTTTACGTTTTATTGAATGCTTGGGCACGGTGGTTAGACGTGGCATATGACGCATTAACAATGCAAGAAAGACCACCATTAATGTTTCCACTAACAGTAAAGTCTTCGCAACGTCCGGGGCGCTATAAATCATAAAAACAAGCGTGGTCATGAAGCCAATCATACCAAGCGCAGAAATCGCAAGAAGTCTTGCGTGGGACAACGTACATACGAGCGCAGCACCAATCAACAATAAGGCAATACCAATCTCATAGAAAGTGACACTTGAAAGTTCGCCAACCAAAGGCAGAGGAATAAGCGCTACCTGACTCAGTAACGCAACGGCAAGTACCGTGAAAAATAATAGGACATAGCGACTCAATTTCTTTTGCTGTAACCGCGCCGTTTGCCACTTCGCCACTGTCATCATGCCATCTAATAGTCGTTCAAAAATATTCTCCGCTTTGGGGACGAATAGATGTAACCGCTGAAAAAATGCAAACACAGCTGGATAAACACGGTACACCACATACCCCAACGCTAGCGTAATAACGCTTAACACTAACGGTACATTCACGCCATGCCATAGTGATGTCTCTTTAAGAGTTGCTGTGGGCAGAATGTCAGCAGAGCCCGGAAAAATAATATTGCGATCTAACCAATTCAAACCGAATAACGGAACTAGGAGGCTGCCAACTGCCAAGAGCAAAGGCGAGATCCACATGGCTTTTTTTGTCTCAACTGGCTTAGTTTCAATCGGCACGAGATCACGGCGAGCAAAGAATGGTCTCGCAATAAGCATAATGGTTAGCGCGACCATCAGTATATTCACGATTAAAAGTACAAAGGCGATCCAGTTATTGAGCTCTACTGCGGACTTGTACATGTATTCTTTGCTCAAAAAGCCTAACAACGGCGGGAACCCCGCTTTAGACAATGCAGCCAAACTCCCCGCAACCATGCTGATGACGAGAACTGACTTCAGGCCGTACAATTGATCAATATCTCGTGTTCCTGTCGCTTTGTCGATATTACCCACCACCATAAACAGCGCAGCTTTATAGAAAGAGTGAGCGAGAATAAACATCAATACTGCACTAACGGCCAAATCTGTGCCCATACCTAGTAATAATGTTAATTTACCCAAAGCAACATTCGTGCTGTAGGCTAGCATCAGCTTCAAGTCAGTTTGTTTTAATGCGACAAATGTGCACCAAATGGCCGTGATACTCCCAGTGATGACTAAAGCATAAAACCAGATCTCGCTGTGGGCATAAACTGGCGATAAACGTGCTAATAGGTAAATGCCTGCCTTTACCATTGTTGCCGAGTGTAAATACGCACTGACCGGAGTGGGAGCTGCCATCGCGTTAGGTAGCCAAAAATGAAACGGGAATTGCGCAGATTTAGTAAATGCACCGAGTAGTATGAGCACTAGAGATGGGATAAACCATTCATGCTGCGCAATAGTGTCTGCCTGCTCGATAATGGTATTTAGCTCATAACTCCCTGCCATTGCTCCCAGCAAGATAAGACCAGCTAGCAACGCTAGTCCACCAGCACCGGTAACAATCAGCGACTGCAAGGCGTTTTTCCGAGACGTTTTATTTTCGTGATTAAACCCGATCAGTAAGTAAGAAGTGATGGTGGTGAGTTCCCAGAAAACAAATAACAACAGAATGTTATCGCTCATCACAATCCCTAGCATGGCAAGCATGAATAGGGTTAGATACAAATGAAAGGAAAACCGGCTATCACTTTCTCGTAAATAAGCCAAAGCGTAGATTTGAATCAGTGCGCCAATCCCACTGATCAGTCCCGCAAAAAGAAATGAAAGGCCATCTAGTCTAAAGCTAAGGTTGATATCGAGGCTTGGTATCCATTCCGCATTCCAGCTCACGCCTGCAGGAGTATAGATATAGAAGAGAAAAGAGAAGATTAAAACTGGCAGCGCAGGGAAAATCAGTAAGACCAACTGATTATCTAGGTTTTTCGGCAGGTTTTCTTTACCCGTTATGTTATTCAACATCGCAGCCCATTCGTTATTATAAGAAGGTACGCGCTATTCGGCGCAAATGACAAACTCCACTGTATTGTTTTAGCCCAAGCGCTTCAAAAACGATCATGAAACCAAGGGAAAAGTAGCAAACAGTAATCACTGAGTGCTACTTAGAGGAACGCCGATACAAACCGCTATTTGCTGTCTGCTACGGCATAAGAACGTAGGTCACTACTTACATATTCTTGGCTGAATGTATATGGATTATCGTCATCAGCTAACTCGAATGCATCGTAGGTGCAGTCACCGATATCATTTCTCGGACAAACATAAACATTCGAACGTTCTATCATTTCTGTGTGGCATTTCGGGCATAGGTTTTTCATGTCACTCTCCTCTGATAACTTATTGATACATTGATAATTCCATGTTCTAGAGATCCATCTCCCTCCTTTACCTAAAACATCACTTAAACCCAACTTTGTTACACCCCAATTACTGAATCGGTGAGACAAAACCATCGGGCTTAAGAGCGACCAAACTACAGTTAATCGATTGCAAAATATTTTCAGCCGTATTACCAATGACATAACCAGATATACCAGTTCTCGCTAAGGTTCCCATTACCAGCACGTCTACCTCAATACTCTCTACGTAATCTGGAATCTTTTCGTCGGGTTTTCCATGCAGGTGGTGAATCACAATTTCACCTGTAATCCCAGACTCCTCCAACAGCTGTTGCAGAGCTTGTTTATGATCGGCTTTTGCTTTGTCGAGTTCATGTTTCAACTCAGCATCATCGACTTGAATCCAAGCGTTACCATTAAGGTAGTTTTCTAAGTAATACTCCCAGCAAGAAATCACGTGTAAACGACTATCGCAGGTGTCGGCTATCGAACGCGATAATTCGAGTAAACGCACGGCTAATGAGTGCTGTTCATCGCTTGCCGTTAATGGGTCGATAGCCACAGCAACACGGCGTTTATCTCTTGGCTTATCAATTGGTCGGTGCAACCAAAGCGGACAAGGGCATTTTCGTAACAGAGTCATATCAATAGCTTTGAAACCCTCAGCACCTTCACCGAGCGGTTCAGCTTCTTTGATGATGAGATCTTTGTTATCAGCTAATGCTTCTTGAATAATACAGACAGCGGGCTTTTCACTGCTTTTCACAGTAAGAGGAAATGCGAGATCCTCTTCAGAGAGTCCCAGCTTCTGTCTGTATTCGTGAATACTTTGTTTGAGGGAGTCTTGCAGCGATTGCTCATAACTTTGCTGATACTGGATCATGTCTGTTGGGAAATCAGGACACGCTATTAGCCCTGAGACAGGCACTTTGTTGCTAGATGCAATCCTCATCGCTTGTTCGAGGGCGTCACTATGGCCTGGCAATCCTTGTGTTGCAAAAAGTATGTTTGCGAATCGTTTCATACACACCTCCTTGTTTGGTTAAATATTAACCACCCACAAAGTATAATACCTAACGGATAATTGTAACGGCTTGTGACGTTGATGAAATCAATTCTCATTAAGAGACGGATATTGCTTCATTTTGTTTTACGTCACACTCTCCTTTCTTCACAACTATCGCCTTCGACCTAAATAAATTCCGCTACCTAAAGTTGAGACCAAATAAAAACCCAAATTACTCAAAGTTTTTTCTCACCTTGAGTAACTTGGGTATAAGCAATAACACACTTAGTGTCCGGATTTAAATGGATGACCTAAATTTTCACGCAACTTAGTTTAAAGATGCCATCTCAATCACGAATCGATATGCAAAGTTTTACGGCTTTAGTGACCTAAAATCGCCGTAACTCGATGTTAAGGTTGTTGTTTTGTCGGTGCCAAAGCAATTTCACGAACACATACACCTTGCGGTTGCTGATAAGCAAACAGCACTGCTCGTGCAATGTCGTCTGCTGCCAACACGCCGCCCATATCCACCTTCCAGGCGTCATAACCATCTTTAATATCTTGAGACGTTGTATGTGAAAGTAATTCCGTTTCCACTGCACCAGGTGCAATCGTGGTAACGCGAACATTTGATGACGCAACTTCTTCACGTACGTTTTCAGAAATAGCATGAACCGCAAATTTGGTACCGCAATAAGCAGCATGATCAGGGAATGTTTTCTTGCCCGCAATAGAGCTGATGTTAATGATCGTACCACTGTTACGTGCTTTCATCGGTGCTAGGACGGACTGCATGCCATTGAGCAAGCCAATTACGTTCACATCAAACATGCGCTTCCACTCCGATGCTTCCTGAGTATCTATCTGACCGAGAAGCATAACGCCTGCGTTATTTACAAGTGCATCTACCGGACCATACAACGCTTCAGCTTTCTCTATTGCAGCCTCGAAAGAAGCTTTGTCGGTCACATCTACCTTTTCACAAAGCGTATTTGGTAAGTTTAATGCTTCCAAACGTTCTACACGTCTTGCTAACAAAAGAAGAGCATGGCCCTGGTCACTGAAGTGACGTGCAATCGCTTCACCAATGCCTGAACTAGCGCCTGTAATAACAATTAACTTTTTCATTTTGAATCCTTAATCGAACGGTTTACATCAGTGGCGGTAAGTTTAAGAAAACTTTGTTTGTTGATATATACCGACCTAGTTGAAACACTGTTGTTATACTGCAACAATACTTTTTTGAATTATGAAGAAGTCATCATGCAAACACACATCAACCTTGCGGATATTCGCTCTTTCGTCCTAATCGCTCAACTAGGAAACTTCACGAAAGCAGCAGAGCAACTTGGCGTTTCTCGCTCACACGTTTCACGTCAAATAACAAATCTGGAACAACAGATTGGTGTCACTTTGCTACAAAGGACCACTCGAACACTGAACCTCACCGAAGCAGGCAAGGTTCTGTATAAACAGTGTGAAACTGCCCTTCACAATATTGATCAAGCTGTTATGGCAGTGGTTGATGATGTAGAAGACTTAAGAGGTGACATTCGTATCAACTGTGTCGGGGGCTATTTAGGAGAAGACGTTGTCGCAGATATCGTTGCTCAATTTCTAATCCAACACCCACAAGTGAGCATTAACTTAGATTTTAGTAGCCATCGTGTCGATTTAATCGCGGATGAATTCGATATCGCTTTTCGAATGGGAAAGTTAGACGACTCCAACTTTATCGCTCGCAAACTGATCGATGTGAAAATGGGGACATACGCAAGCCCAAACTATTTAGAAACATATGGCTATCCTTCGCATCCAAAGGACTTAGAAAAACACGTTTGTTTGACAGGTAGTGTGACACGGTGGGCATTTGAGAACACGAATACAAAGCAGTCAACGGAACACCAGATACGTGGACAGTTACGATGTAAGAGTGGCAGAGTAATGATAAAAGCAGCCTTGGCGGGAAATGGCATCATCCGTGTGCCAGCACTTTATTGCCAACAAGAACTCCAGACAGGCAAGCTAAAAGAAGTGTTTACCAATTGGAGCATTCCGAGTGTGGAATTTTCACTCCTTTATCATCACGACCGACATCAACCAAAACGCATCCGAGCCTTTGTTGATTTTACTACGCAATACTTTCGCAAACTGCAGAGTAAAGACAAGTAACCTGCACGTTGGTACCTGTCTATGTATGCTTTATAGGCTGAGCCTGTGAACCTGGGGTTTGTTCTAGAAAGAGTGTGAGCATTTTGACGCTTAAGGCTTGGTTTTCATAAACGTCAGAGGTGTTTGTCCAGTTTGCTTTTTGAAAAATGCAATAAAAGCACTGTCTGACGAAAACTCCAGCCAATCGGCAACTGCGCTGACTGGCATGCCCGTTGATAACAATTCAACTGCTTTTAAAAGCCTCCACTGTTGCCGCCAATCTTGATAGTTCATTCCCGTTTCCGACTTAAATAATCGTGTTACCGTCTTGGTGCTTGCCCCAACTTTGCTTGCAAGAGTAGTAAGCGAAGGAGCTAGAAATGAAGGTTCAACCAACTCTCGACGAAACGTTGTTAAGCGCCGATGCGATGGCAAAGGCAACTGAAACGAATAACGTTTCGCAGCATAAAACTCCTCCCAAAAAAGCGCCGTCGTATTTACCATCTCGCTGCTAGGCTTATCCCACTCCCAAAATGACATTTTATCAATAAGAGCTTGGAGTAAATTATTCACTTCTATCATCGTGATCTTACTCGGACAGGCAAACTCCTCACAATCAAAATACAAAGATCGATACGCCACCACATTCGTCATTAGTGCGCGATGCGGCGTATTAGGTGGGATCCAAACCGCCTTTGTCGGTGGCAAAATACAAATCGAGTCTTCCAGAGCAAAACTCATACAACCTTGAGGTGCGTACAATAACTGCCCTTTTTTGTGCTGATGCATACCTGAGTCGTGCTTGCCAATATCCGCAGCAATTCCCACTACACAATTAGAAATTTTGTCTGCATCAAATTGTGTTTTTTCGTTAATAAGCGCCATTTTGTCCGAATGTTGATGTATTTGGTTTTTATGTTGTTATTAGATCAATCATAGCCTCATTTATACTGCCCGCCAACTTCATTAACGATGGGTAACAATATGAATACTAAGCCCTCTTTATGGCTCATGCTGGTTATGTTGATGTTTCCGCAAATTGTAGAAACCATCTATAGCCCAGCGTTGAGCTCAATCGCTCTATCATTTGATGTAAACCACGCACAAGCAGCCCAAACATTGTCGATTTACTTCCTAGCTTTTGCCATTGGCGTTGTAGTTTGGGGAGTTCTCGCAGATAAACTGGGAAGAAGGCCCACCATGCTTATTGGGCTCTTTATCTATGGCTGCGCATCTTTACTCGCAACTCAAACCGAAAGCTTTGCTGTTGTCATGGCCGCGCGAGCCCTAAGCGCATTTGGTATCGCGGTAGGATCCGTTGTCACACAGACCATGCTTCGTGACGCGTTTGACGGTCAAGAACTGAGTAAAGTCTTTAGCTTAATGGTAAGTGTTCACCAAGCCCCTATTGACAGAAAAAGTGTGACACTCAGCACTTGATCCATTCTTGGCTATTGAGTGAT
>NZ_JAWOTC010000036.1:32955-50024 GCF_033338675.1 Vibrio sp. Vb1574 | reverse complement strand
GGCTTGGTTACAAGACACCAACAGAGTATATTTATGAGCAGCTACTCTAAGTGTCGCACTTCAAACTTGATACTAAGAGGTATCTTAACGGGCAAAACTGACCAATATCGCTCGGGTTCGATTCAAGAGCGAGTAGAAGAATTGAATACGCTGATTCGTGATCCTGAAGTGCGCTGTATTATGTCGACCATTGGCGGTTACAACAGTAACTCATTGCTGCCTTACATTGATTACGAGGCATTGAAGAAAGATCCCAAGATCATTGTTGGCTATTCGGATGTGACGGCTCTACTCATGGGCATTTATGCACAAACCGGCATCGTTACTTTCTATGGTCCCGCTTTAGTGGCATCTCTGGGTGAATTCCCGCCACTGGTGGACGAGACCTTCGCTTCGTTTGAGTCGATTGTGAATACGTTAGATGGATTGGCGCATCAATACACAATGCCTCAAGGTTGGACAGATGAATGGATAGAGTGGGGCGAGCAAGACCGCGCAAAGCACACGCTAGCGAACCAGTGGCACTTTAAAGGCGAAGGCAAGATCACCGGACGCTTGATTGGCGGCAACCTCAATACCATGACAGGCATCTGGGCAAGCAAGTTTATGCCGAGTATCGAACAAGGCGATATTTTGCTGGTGGAAGATTGCTTGCAGGGTATTGAAACGGTCGAACGCTCTTTTGCGCTGCTCAAGCTTTCTGGCGTGTTTGAAAAAGTCAGTGCAGTTGTTCTTGGCAAGCATGAAAAGTTCAACGATAAAGGCACCGGACGAGCACCTATAGACGTGTTATTAGAAGTACTTAACGGTCAACCACTGCCAATTTTGTATGACTTTGACAGCTGTCATACCCACCCAATGCTCACCGTTCCATTGGGCTCGACCATGACGCTCGACTTTGACAATGAAACGGTGGCAGTGAGTTTAAAGAGCTAGCTTTGTCTGACTAGCTCTTAAGAGAAAACTATTTCTCCTCAAGACGAAAGATTTTGCCGCTGTCGGTAGAAAAGTAGATATAACCATCGGGGCTGATGGTTATATCTCTTACTCGCTCACCAAGATTCTCCATCAATCTTTTTGATTCGGTGAGCTTGCCATTCTCAATAGAAACTACGTTGATGTGCGCCAGTTTCAATGCACCGGCGAGGATTTTTCCGTCCAATTCAGGGTACTTATCGCCACGGTACAAAATCATGTTACTTGGTGCGATAGAAGGGATGTATACCAGTTTTGGATCTTCCATTCCCGGTAACGACTTAGCTTCCCCGACGTCCAACGGACCCCAATACTCTTTACCATGAGAGACTTTTGCCCAGCCGTAGTTCGCGCCTTTCTTGATTAGATTAATTTCATCGCCACCCCGTGGTCCATGTTCAATCGACCACAGCTGTTTTGTTGCTTCGTCGTAAAACATACCTTGTGGGTTACGGTGCCCGTAACTCCATATCTCATGACGAGCTTCGGAAGGTTTGAATGGGTTGTCTTGCGGAACCGAACCATCAAGGTTAAGGCGTAGAATACTGCCAGCATGGGTTTGAGTGTCTTGTCCATTATCACGTTCGCCACGGTCACCGATTGAGAAGTAAACTTTATCGTCTACAAATGAAATTCGACTGCCGTAGTGGCGACCTGTATCGGTGAAGGCATCAGCAACAAAGAGATCTTTCCAACCTACAAGCTGATTGTTTTGCAATTGCGCCGTCGCTAACGCCACCGTATTGCCTTTGCTCGTACGCTTGCTGTAGGTAAAGAAGAGTTGCGGGTTTTGCTTATCGGCATTCGGTGCGAGCGCAACATCCAATAAGCCGGCTTGTCCACTGGTGTTCACATCGGGAACGTTAAACAGCTTTTGAGGTTTGCCTGTGGTGATATCCAGCAACGAAACCGTACCGTTCTTTTGATTGACGATAACGCGTTGATTATCTAAGAACTCGATCCCCCAAGGGATCTGAAATCCACTCGCCACTTCGTTGGCGCGGTATTCGGCAGTGTTGGCAGAACAGGATAAACAAGCGAGTAGGGTAGCAGCAATCGTTCTCATGGTTCCTTCCAATATGAATCGTGTTAATACTTAAAAGCTAACACTAAAAGACTATGTTTGGCAGAGATTCACTTGTATATGAATGTAAAAAATCCCCGATACGAGATCGGGGATTGAATTAAGGCTAGAGAATTGTTTAGTTAGCGAGATTACATCGCTTCTTCGAAGATCTTAGAAATTTCTTCGTGAGTTGCTTGTTTAGGGTTAGTGAAACCACAAGCGTCTTTCAGTGCGTTGTCTGCTAGTGTTGGGATGTCTTCTAGTTTCGCACCAAGCTCTTTAATACCTGCTGGGATACCCACATCTTTCGCTAGAGTAACGATAGCGTCGATTGCTGCCGCTGCACCTTCTTCAGCAGACATGCCTTCTACGTTTACGCCCATTGCTTTTGCTACGTCACGTAGACGCTCAGGACATACTTGCGCGTTGTAACGCTGTACGTGAGGTAGAAGAATCGCGTTACAAACACCGTGTGGAAGGTCGTAGAAACCACCTAGCTGGTGTGCCATTGCGTGTACGTAACCTAGAGAAGCGTTGTTGAACGCCATACCCGCCATGAACTGTGCGTATGCCATTTGTTCACGAGCTTCTAGATCTTCACCGTTTTTCACTGCTGTGCGTAGGTAAGCTTGGATAAGCTCAATCGCTTTGATTGCTACTGCATCAGTGATTGGTGTTGCCGCGATAGATACGTAAGCTTCAATCGCGTGAGTTAGGGCATCCATACCTGTTGCCGCAGTTAGCGAAGCAGGTTTAGCGAGCATTAGCTCTGGATCGTTTACCGAGATAAGCGGTGTTGTGTGCTTATCAACGATAGCCATCTTGATGTGACGCTCTTCGTCAGTGATGATGCAGAAACGCGTCATTTCAGATGCAGTACCTGCCGTCGTGTTGATTGCGATAAGTGGCATCATTGGTTTTGCAGACTGGTCTACGCCTTCGTAATCTGCGATTTTGCCGCCGTTAGAAGCAACAAGCGCGATACCTTTCGCACAGTCGTGTGGTGAACCACCACCTAGAGAGACAACGAAGTCACATTCGTTATCAGTAAGAAGTGCTAAGCCGTCGTTAACGTTGCTGATAGTCGGATTTGGTTGAGTACCATCAAACACAACGGTTGCTACATCGCGCTCAGTGAGAAGGTCTTGAACTTGTTTGACTACACCGATTTGGTTAAGGATCTTATCCGTAACGATCAAACCTTTTTTAAAGCCTTGAGATTGGATGCTGTCTGCTGCGTCTTTCAAACAACCAGCGCCCATTAGGTTTACCGTAGGGATAAAAAATGCACTTGTCATATTGGATAGCTCCGTCGTTATTTTTAATAATCTTTCTTAATTTGCCATTTACTGTCGCACATTCGTTTCCAGATTGAAGTTGATCTGAAGCAAGTTTACCTACTTAGAGGTACTTGCAAGAGAAAAACTGTGACAGTGATCTTGTTGCACTGCGTATAAGTGCAACACTGATATAAAGTAGAACAAATATAAAACTATGGACGCAAACGATTGGCGGAAATTGACTTCTGACGCGGATATATCTCTAAATTCGACTAAAGTATAAAAAATCCCCATTAATAACTTAATTATCAATGGGGATAGGGAAGTGTTTTATAAGCTAACTACTAATAATTAAGCTATTTTAATCAGTTTTGATACTAACTTTTCGATACCTGAAGCCGCTTGAGAGATATTCTCTGCCAACATGTAAGCAGGGGTTGAAAGTACGAGGTGTTTTTCATCAAAAACGATGTCTTCGACAGGGCACGTGGTGTGTTCACCGCCCATTTGATTAAATGCTATTGAGACTGCCTCATCGTTGCCTACCGTTCCTTTCACGCCTTGCTCATAAATCATCGGAATAATGACAGGAGAAATACACAGATAGCCAGCTGGTTTTTCCGCATTAGCAAACGCGCGACAAGCTTGAGCTACGTGTGTATTAATGGAGCACTCCGCACCCGAAACAGCGAAGTCGGTTAAGTTTTTCGCGGCACCAAACCCACCTGGAAGCAGTAGGGCATCGTATTCATCGACGTTAAGTTTGGCGACATCGTCAATATTTCCGCGTGCAATACGAGCTGATTCGATCAATACGTTACGTGTTTCATCCATTTCGTCACCAGTTAGGTGATTGATGACGTGGAGTTGGTCAATGTTAGGTGCAAAGCAGTGCCAAGTTGCACCTGCCTTCTCGATGGCGTAGAGCGCCAACACTGCTTCGTGGATCTCAGAACCGTCGTAAACGCCTGAACCACTTAAAATGACTGCGACTTTTTTCATGTTTGGATTCCTTTACTCTGAACGTTCCTTAGATTGCTCTTCGCTATCTAGACCATGCGTTTCCGAATGTGTTTTAACGTTTTCACTCTCGTTGTCATCTTCATCATAGTAGCGCACAACAAAGGGTGTAAGCATAACACTAGAGGGCAGAAAATGTTTCATATCGACTCCAACGGCTTAATAGAATGATTTTTATACTGATTTTTATAAAACAGTACGTTGAACCTGATCGTTTTTGAGTTAAGCTGACGTTTCCTTTGGCATTCGTGAGTGGTAGGTCACATGAAATCAGTGCAATTTCGTTTCACACTTTATGGTTGTATCGCGATTCTCTCTTGGAGTTGTCTGCTTGGCATCGCGAGGTTGGTTACGGAGAGTTTAGGTCCTGTAGGCGGGGCAGCCATGTTGTACTCTCTTAGCTCTGTTTTCCTTCTTATCGTGGTCGGTATTCCAAAGTTGTCTTACTTTTCTCCCAAGTATCTTGCGCTTGGTGGTGCGATGTTCGTCTGTTATGAAATATTTCTCGCTCTATCTTTGGGATATTCCAACTCGCGCGCGCAGGCAATTGAGGTGTCGATTGTCAATTACCTTTGGCCCGCACTGACGGTTTTATTTGCGGTCCTTGGCAGCAATAAAAAAACAAACTGGTTGCTTTATCCCGCAGTTACGCTGGCGTTTGTTGGGGTTGCTTGGACTGTGAGCGGTGAGAATGGCTTATCCATAACTCAGATCATGTCCAATGTTAGTAGTAACCCTCTGGTGTATTTTATGGCTTTCGCTGGCGCGGTTATATGGGCTTTTTATTGCAACTTAACCCAAAGGCAGCAATCTAAACATAATGCGATTACCCTGTTTTTTATTGCAACAGCTGTTTCGCTTTGGGTCAAATACGCGTTTACGGATGAGCCACCAATGACATTCAGTTGGGAAGCGATGGGGTACTTAGTGGCCTCTGCGGCTTTAATGGCTGGTGGTTATGGTTTATGGAATATCGCGATCGTTGGCGGCAATATGGTTTTTCTCGCCACCTTGTCTTACTTCACACCCATTTTTTCCGCTTTATTTTCTTCCATTATTCTTGGCGTAACTCTGAGCCATAGCTTTTGGCAGGGCGTTGTGATGGTAACAGTGGGCTCGCTGATGTGTTGGTTAGTCACCAAAGAGAAGCGCGAAGCGGCTGGGTAAGTTACCAACGAGATCAGAGAATTTAAGTGAGCAACGAACAGATCTCCCTTGCGAGCTGTATTCGAATACGAAGAAACTAAATCGAAAAAATTAAAAAAGCTCCCGAGATTGGGAGCTTTTTATTGAGTTTTAACGGCTCTTTGGTGGCACTCTAATAAGCGACGTTCAAGTGTAGTTGAAGCTTGAATCTGTGCTTCGACAGTCGCTTGATAAGCTGCTTACGAGTGTGCTCTAGTGTATCAAGCTCCAATGTGTCGTCATCAATATGTACGTCCACATTTACTCGTAGCTCTTGGCCCACCTTCGTTACGCCAGCCAGTTTCAATTGATGCTCAGTTACTTTTTCAATCTCAAGAACATCTTTGCCAACGCTCTGACACAGCTCTTTGCTTGGTGCCATCATTAGTAGTTCACGTAAGGCACCTACTAGCATATCGAACGGTACTTTGAGGAAATAAAAGCCCATTAAAACCATCATCATGGGGTCGGCATATACCGCATACTCAGAGAATGGCGTTAGTGAAACAGCCCAAGCCGAGATAAATCCTACGGTCACCGCCACACTCAACAAAGTATCCATTTGCCACTGTTTTTTCTCCGCTTCAATCAAGCCTGATGAGAAGCGGCGGCTGCGTTTCGCCATAAACCACCAAGCGTAACCACAACCGATAACATTCACGATGCCGAATAAGGTCGCAATAGAAGCATCGACCTGGCGACCTCCAGACATCAATGCTGATATCGCAGAGTAGAGAGAGAAGCTTACAACCACTAAAATGACGGCTGCTTTTATCGCAATAACGATTGGTTCTAAGACCGCTTTTCCAAATGGGAATACAGATTTTGAAGGCTTGTTAATATAGTAAGAAGCGGCCAGTGACAATAAAGTTAACAGTAAGCTGACCAAAGAGTAAACACCGTCAAAAACGATTACAATTGAGCCTACAAGCAAGCCAAGTACCATACCACCAGCAGCGAACCCAGATGCCAAAAGGGCTGAAATGGTTAGAATACGGTTTTCGTTTTTGCTTGTCCTGTCACACATAAAAGATGCCTTTGAATTTTAATACCTTACTATTCTTCGCTCATAAGGTAATTTAGGCAACCACAAAGTGACCAGTAACTAATCTAAAAAATTGCGTTTTTATTTATGTTCTTATAAAACAATGGCTTACTATGATTTCTTGGTGTCAGTAAAATTGACGCTCACTGATAAAATGTTTAGAAGTCAAATAAATACTCGCTCAATTTATCTGCTAACCACGTCATTGCTGGATGCTCAGTATGGCCGTTAGGTGAAAACATACAGTAGTCTTCTTGCGTCAAGCCGTATGTGTGTTTGATAACGGCGAGCTTCTGCTGACGAAGGTAATGGCGGATTAATGGTTCAGGAAGCACGCCCCAAGCGTCTTCTTCTAAGATGGTGTTCAGCATGTAGTCAAAACTCGAAAAACCAATATATCGAGTCGAGAAAGGTTGCAGTTCAGGGTTGTCTTTCTCATTTAGGTACACCATTAGTGCTTGCATCTGACTACGTAGATCTTCGTCTGAGACACGGCGCATCTTACTTAGGCGGTGTTCTACACTGCATACTGACATCATACGTATCTTACCTAAAGGGTTATATACGATACGAGGATCGTCTACTCGCTCATAATCAACGCCGAAAGCAAAATCTACTTGGTGGGTACTGACCAAGTTGGCTAAGTCGCCACTGGATGCCAAGATTAAGTTGAAGGTTGTTGAAGGAAAGCGGTTATTCAATGTATGAGATAATTCTTGCCAGAGATCATCAGGTAAGGAGTCGTCACGTGCTACCCAAACTTCCGCGTTAAACCCTTCCGAGATTTGAGCGCAGGTCTTTCTGACCCGTTGTGCGATGATAAGTAGGTGTTCGCAATCTTTGTAAATGGCTTTACCAGCTTCAGAGAGGGTGAGCTGGTTGCCAGTTCGGTTAAACAATTCAACGTCGAGATCTTTCTCTAATGCCTTAATCGACATACTGAGTTTGGTGCGATTGCAGTCGAGTTGCCTTGCCGCTTCAGAAACAGAACCACACTCAGCGATGGTGCAGAAGGCTTCTACTTGAGTTAAGTTCATGATTTGACACAACCAATAAATGAATTCAAATAATTTGGGTATTATGCAGATGCGCTCCCAAAGCCATGAAAGATTATCGAAAAAAACGCGAATCCGCCAGATAAGTCTATGGTCTTTTAACGGTTTTGCGGTAATCTATGTGGGTTACAAAAAGTGAACATGGAGGCCACGATGGCACAAGATTGGGACGGCTTAGCAAAAAACTGGGAATCAAATCCAGCAACAGAGCAATTTGCGCAGTCGGTGTTTGAGCAGTTACAACAGCTAACTCAGCTTGATGGCATTAAAGTACTAGATTTTGGATGCGGAACAGGGCAGTTAAGTCAACGATTGTCACCGATGGTTAAAGACATCGTAGCATTAGACGCATCGGAAGCCATGATTGAGGAACTCGATAAAAAAGAGCTCGTCAACGTAGAACCTGTGGTAGATGCACTATCTCGCGGCTTGGTCGCTCAGCACCCTGCGTTTCGTGGACAGTTCGACTTGGTGGTTGCATCATCAGTTTTAGCGTTCGTGGAAGACTTAGACGCGTCATTAACGATCTCGCATTCTCTACTTAACCACGGCGGCTATTTTGTTCATTTTGATTGGATTGCAGAATGTGAACAAGACGGTTTTACCCTTGCGAAGTCTGAGCGTGCACTGAAAGAAGCAGGCTTTACTGAAGTTGAATCGCAACACGTTTTTGACATTACATCTGATGGTAAAACAATGTCGGTATTAATGGGGCTTGGTCGTCGCTAATACCGCTGAATAAAGAACAAAAAATGACAAAAGCGAGCTAACAAGCTCGCTTTTTTCTTATCTGCTGAGGGTATATGTAACTTCACTTGCTCTAAACAAGCGTCGTGGTGCAGGCAAGGACATACTCGAACAACTTAGTCTTCGGAGGTTATTTTGAGACGACTATCCTGCGTATCTCCTCCAGCACTTCAGGGTTGGCTATTGCGCCTAAATTTTCGACGCTTCGGTTGTTAACGACTTGCTTAACGGCTAACTCGACCAGCTTTCCTGAGCGTGTCTTAGGTATATCGCTTATTGCGTAAATTGCACTAGGTACATGCCTTGGAGAACATGCAGACTTTAGCTGTGCTTTGATGGAAGCGATCATCTCGTCATTGAGCTCTACCCCTTTGACTAATTGGACAAACAGCCATATTTGTTCGTTGCGATCGACTTCTTTTCCTACTGCGATCGAATCTAGAATACCGTCTATACAGTTCACTTGCTGATAGATTTCGGCCGTGCCGATTCTTACGCCACCGGGATTCAACGTGGTATCACTTCGACCATAAAACACGTATCCCCCAACGCTGGTCTGTTCAACATCATCGCCGTGGTGCCAAATATTGTCGAATTTATCCCAATAAGCGCGATGATATCTCTCACCGGTGTCGTTCCAAAAGCCAGCAGGGAAGTTGGGTAATGAATTGGCACAAACCAACTCACCGCGCTCTCCCATTAAGCTATTACCTTGTGGGTTAAAGACTCGGACATCGACCCCTAACCCTGCTGATTGGCACTCTCCCCGATAAACGGGAGAAATAGGGGTGCCTAATACAAAGCAGCCACAAATGTCTGTTCCGCCAGAAATCGAGGCGAGGTGTACATCTTCTTTAATGTGCTGATAGACATAATCAAACTGTTCTGGATACAGAACAGAGCCAGTCGAACAAATGGTTTTCAGACTTGAAAATGCATCACTTTTCTGCGGAGAAAAAGATGCTTTTTCCAGCGCCTCTAGGTATTTTGCTGAGGTTCCAAATAGCGTCACTTCGGCTTGTTCTGCGAGGTCCCAGAGCACATTATGAGTAGGGTAAACAGGGCTACCATCAAAAATCACCAAACATGCACCGCTCGCGAGTGAAGAAACGTGCCAGTTCCACATCATCCAACCGCAGGTCGTGTAATAAAACACGCGTTCGTTCGGTTGAATATCGCAATGCAGTTGATGCTCTTTCAAGTGATTAAGCACCGTTCCGCCGACGGAATGAACGATGCATTTCGGTTTGCCTGTTGTGCCTGAAGAATAAAGAACAAATAGCGGATCGTTAAAATTCACACGAGTAAAAGTCAGCGCTTCGGGTGTGTATTGATTCAGGACGTTTTGCCAATCTTGGGTGCAGACATCGCATTCAAAAATGTGTGGTTTAAGGTAGCTAATTTGGCAAACTTGTTTAAGACCATCAAGATGATCCGCAATATGCTGGTTTTTCTCAGACATATCGAAAGTTTTGCCATTGAATGTATAGCCATCACAAGTAAACAGGATTTTGGGTTTCACTTGACCAAAGCGCTCCAAAACGCTTTCGACGCCAAAATCAGGTGAGGTGGAAGTCCAGGTCGCCCCTAAACTGGTGGTTGCTAGCATGGCTATCACCGTTTGAGGTAGGTGAGGTAAATAACCAGCGACGACATCACCTTGCTTAATTCCACATTCTTTCAACCATTGCTGCACACTCGAAACTTCTTCGCACAATTGTTTCCAGGTGTAGGTCTGTTTTTCTTCACGTTCATTTTCAAACCAAATCGCGAGATCATCGGGTTGGTGACACGCGTAGGTTAGCAAATTTTCGGCGTAGTTAATTTGCGCGTTTGGGAACCATTTTATATCCCTATTTTCAACAGGTTGCTGCCAGCGACTTTCTGCTCGCTCTTTTATGGTCTCTCCCGGAGTGCCAATGACGTCGCAGAATAGCCAAACTTCCTGCCAAAATTTTTCTACATGATCGAGTGACCATTGATGCAGATCAGCGAAGCTTTCAAGGGTATTTCCTTGTCGATTAATGTGTTCAATAAACTGTGTAATGTTGGCTTCTTCGATACGACTTTCGCTCGGTTGCCATACTTTGCTGCTCTCGCGCATAGGTCCCTCTATAACAAAGTGATAACAGGTTTTAGTTTGAGAGGAATACACGATAAAGTCAAACAAGCCAGATATTATATCGTGTCATAAAAATCATGCAGTTACGATGCATTGTAAACAATATGTTACATCGGGATGATGCTGAGAAAGTCGCGTAGGGATTGGAAGCTCTTAAGACTACAGATAGGCTTAATGTAAAGGATTTGTTAATGGAGATGAGCCATGACCCAGTATCGTTCTAAACCCGTAAACCAGGAAGGCAGGGTTGAATGGAGCCGTGAAGAAGACGCCATTTGGCGAGATTTGGTAACACGACAAATGGGTGTGATCCAAAACAGAGCTTGTGAGGCTTATTTACACGGTTTGACGCTGCTTGATTTACCTCAAGACCGCGTTCCTCAGTTACCAGAAATTAATCGTGTCTTGATGGAGACAACAGGTTGGCAAGTGGAGCCCGTTCCCGCGCTTATTGATTTCGACCGATTTTTTAATCTACTCGGTAATAAGCGCTTTCCAGTCGCCACATTCTTGCGTACAAGAGATGAGTTCGATTACTTACAGGAGCCAGATTTCTTCCACGAAATATTTGGTCATTGTGCGATGTTAACCAACCCAGATTTTGCTGCATTTACCGAACATTATGGTCAACTAGGGCAAGCCGCTACCCCAAAACAAAGAGCCTATCTCGCTCGCCTCTACTGGTTTACCGTAGAGTTTGGTTTGGTGAAAGAAGGGGACAAAACCAAAATTTACGGTGGTGGTATTCTTTCATCTCCTGGCGAAACCCTCTACGCATTAGAGAGTGATGCAGCAATTCGCGACCCATTTGAATTACAAACTGTGCTGAGAACGCCTTATCGTATCGACATCATGCAACCGAAGTACTACGTGATTGATGACTTTTCTCAGCTTTTTAAAATCAGTCAGTTAAATTTATTGAAACAAGCCGATCTAGCGATTGAAGCTGGACTGCTTCCTCCACTTTTTGAACCAAAGGAACCTGCTCATGTTGAATGAACAAAAATGCGAAGCTTGTAGTATCGATGCCATTGCACTAAGCAAAGAAGAGCAACAGTCTCTGCTTCTGCAATTGTCTGATTGGCAGATCATTGAAAGAGAAGATATACCTCAACTAGAAAAGGTGTATAAATTTAAGAACTTCAAACAAGCATGGGCTTTCAGTAACAAAATCGCGGAACTGGCAGAAGATGAGTTCCACCATCCCTCTATTTTGTTGGAATGGGGTAAGGTTACCGTAACGTGGTGGAGTCACTCTATCAAAGGTCTGCATAAAAACGATTTTATCTGCGCATCAAAGTGTGACGCGCTAGCATCGGCAGAGTAGGACATTACCTCATACAAAAAAACGCCCGGCTTACGTCGGGCGTTTTGGTTCTAAATGACTTTTACATTACTTTATAGATTGATTCGGAAGACGGATGTCGTGCCCGATACCTCATTGCCAACGACGATAAAATGACCACCATTACGGGTAAAGTAATTAATGGATTCTGGACCTAAATCGCCTGCTTTTGGATTGTATGTATCGTTCATGCATTCGCCATCTTCGACTTCTGTACACACTGGTTGATTGTAATCACGGCGGTTGACGTAATGTATAAACTGCGCTTGTTTCGGGTCTGTGATGTCATAAATCATTGTACCGCCTTGACGCTCCAAGCCGATAAACGCGTAATGGCGGCCGTTAATTTGTGCTACTTCAATCGCCTCTGGCTCAATGCCTTTATCATCACTTCGGTCATCGCCACTATTATTGTTATCGTTGGTGCTGTTGAAGTTCTTGCCTTCATTCAGCAGCGCGATAGTCGCGAAATCGTCACCACTATCGAAGACCAACTTGCCGTTTTCATCCCAAATCGAGAATGAACGCGCGCCAAATGATTGAACATTCTCTTGTGCAGAAAGCGTTTGTTCCGGCTTAATCACTTTTAAACGCGCGAGTTGTTTGTTGTCTTTTAGTGCCTCTGCCAATGGGTGTTCTGCTGCCACTTTCAGCTTCTTACCGCGCACTTCATCAATATGGCTTAAACAGCTCCCTTGCTCAGATGTGTATTCATCTGTACCGAGGTAATCGTCTTCATCCCACATAAAGCCAGCTTTGTCGCACAGTTCTTGAGTGGTTTTGAATCTGTACTCACGCCCGTCGCCTTCATTTGCAGATACGATGTAAGTACTCCCATTCACTGAGTAGCTGTCGATGGTGTCAGGCATAAATAAGCCAACCAGTTGTGGGTAGCTTTTCAAGTTCCCAATGATTTTGTCTTTGTTGGATGCATCGAGTTTAGCGCCCGACCAAGACTTCTCTCCTAAGCCAACAATTTTTTCTACCGATTTGCTCTCTGGATTGACGATTGCCATGGCGTTATTTTCTTGTAGCGCGACATAGATTTTACCGTTATCTGCAAAAGTGAGGTATTCCGGCTCTAGATCTTGTGCGATGGTGGCGTTTGGCCCCGAAATACGCACATTCATTGGGAGCTCTGCTTTTCGTGAACCATCAAATTCGTTAAAGCCAATTTGTGTTACTTCTGCTTGAGTAACACCAAGGCTCAGATCGATCAAAGTGATACTACCTTCAGGGTCAATGCTGTAATCGCTGTTTGGTTCTCCTTCATTAGCGGTTGCGATGTATCGGCCATCTTTTGAGAAGCCAACCATGTCTGGCAATGCGCCTGTTGGGAAAGTCGTGACTAATGACAAATCGCCGGAGCGGTACAAGCCAACAATACCATTCGCTTGTTTATTACTGTTTTCAATCGCAACTGCTACCAAACCATTGAATACAGCGACACTGTTTGCTGCGCCAATTTCAATGCCCGCTGCTTCGCCAGCGCTGTTGAGATCAATGAATGCGCTTTGCGTTGGTACGCCGTTATCATCCATAGAAAGTACATCGACACGTTTTGCTTGAGCATTAACCACATAGAGTTTATCCGTACAAGCGTCATAACTGACGATTTCAGCTGCCGATGTGTCGAATGGATCATCAGCAACGGATGTTCCGATAAACGTTAAACCTTGAATTGACGTTTCCCCAGTAACGGGTGCAGTGGTAGGTTTGCATTGTGTAGCGAATGAAGCCACGGTATCTTCGGGTTGTGATGAACACGCGATGGCAAGTGATGACAATGCGAGTACACCGATTGCCTTTAAAGGGGTGATCATGATATCTCCTTATCAATCCGATAGGTTGTCAATCAGCATGGGTTTTATGCTGCTGTCCATTTCCGCAATTGGAATGATAGAGCGCTGAATGACGTTTGATTTGGTAAGGCTCTGAATATATGTATGATTGATGACTCTTATATTGGCTTTTTATGAAACTAATGTGTCATCAATATGATGAAGTAGGGATAGAGGAATAATGGAATTAAAATCGTTTTTAGATTTATTGGCAGCGTCACCAGAGCAGGTCGAATTTGAAGCAACGATGGCGGTGATCGAAGATAACTATACGTTTGAGCCAACCGCTTTTGTAAATGGTGAGACACAAAACAATGCAGGCGAGAACAACGGTTCGTGTAAGATCTTCGCTTTCGGTTTGCTAAACAACCTAGACAAAGAAGCGACGCTAGCCTGCTTTGGCCGTTTTTATCGTGAAGATGTATTGCAGTATCCAGAGAACAGCGATCACCAGAATATTCGTAATTTTATGGTGACAGGGTGGGAAGGCATTAAGTTTGAAGCGTCCGCTTTAACCGCTAAATAAACACCAGTCAGAAAACGATGATCAGTAAGCCAGTCGTATTACGCGACTGGCTTTTTTTCTAGACATTTTCGGCACAAACACAGCTGGTTGGCGCTTGGCTTGGGTAAATCACGGGTTTCTATAGTAAAGCACCAGCATGTCTCTTTGCCTGCGGCGATATCACAATGGGCTTGAGTCCCGCACTCAGGACAACTGTGCGTTGAATCTTCTCCTGCGATTTGTTCGATAATCGCATCTCGTTGGAGATCGGTTTTGTCTTTCCATTGGATGATTTCATCCATCGTTCGGTGACAACCAGAGCATATTCCGGCGTTATTTTTACATGCAGCTCGACAAGGTGACTTCATTGCTTTCTCGTTCTCATTTTTTATGCCGCGTACTCTAGCATAAAGCGAGTCAAGGCCGCCAAAAATAAACGTGACTGCGATTTGCTGGTGAGTAGGGAGAACCAGTGTTACCCTTGGACGAGTTACCTTAACTCTCTGTCACTTATGTTAGAAAAAGAAAACCTCATTAAACTCGCTAGAATGCAAATGCCATTTGGGAAATATGCAGGGCGAGTGTTAATCGACCTGCCTGAAGAATACTTACTGTGGTTTGCCAATAAAAAACAGTTTCCTTCGGGAGAGTTGGGTGATTTAATGCAGCTATGTTTAGCTCTCAAGGTTGAGGGCTTAGATTCTGTAGTGAAGCCCCTTAAGTATGAGAACTACCCCTAAAATCTATAATTACGCTCGTGTCAGCACCACTAAACAGCTAAAAGGTGTGGGGTTAGAAACCCAGCAGCAGAGAAGCGTTCTCGAAAACCTATCTCAAAAATATAACCTTCCTATTCATGATGAGAATTTCGTCGATCAGGGGTTAAGTGCATATCATGGTAAGCACAAGGATGGCGCATTTGGAGTTGTATTATCTCAAATTGAAAGTGGTGAAATAGCATCTGGCAGTATCCTTGTTGTCTTCTCTCTCGATCGTATTTCAAGAGAAACCACGAATCTAGCCATGGCGCAACTACTTAGTATTATTAATCGCGGTGTTCGTGTATATACACACATCGATGACAAAATGTACGATACGAGTAATGATAACTTTTCCACTGATCTCATGTTTTCCATGTTTACAATGGAACGTGCTAACGAAGAATCTAGAACTAAGTCGAGGCGTATAATTGCTGCTCAAAAAGAAGCCCTGAAAAAGTGGCACATAGATAAAAAGCCTCAAGGAGCATTAGGAAGAGTACCGTGTTGGATAGATCAACCCACAAATAAACTCAATCAAAACGCTACAGGTATCAAAGTAGCAATTGACTTGTATCTACAGGGTTGGAGTTCCATCAAAATCAAAAAACATCTAGACAAAAGTTATCCTTATAAGCGTACAAGGAAAACGAAAGTCAAAACTTCATCTACTTGGGATCTTGGTGTTATTGATCAACTATGGAAGAAGAGGGCGCTAATTGGAGAAAAGCATTTAAGGATAGAAGATAAGACACATGTATTAAAAGATTATTACCCTAAGCTTGTCGACTTAAACACTTACCTTAGGCTTAAAGCTCTAAGAGAGCCAAAGAAAGGCAGAGCAACGACCACGGGAAGTATTCACTTACTCAAAGGGTTAGCGAGGTGCGGAGTTTGTGGTGGTGCAATGGTTTTTATTGATAAAGGTGCGTCAAGACAGAATTATGTTTGTAATTTGGCAACAAAGGGCGAACACCAACGCGAGGTCGTAAGCACTCGGATGTTGGAATTCCTTACTCTTGAAGTGTGTAAAGATTTCTATCTCGTCAATAAGGTTGGCGCTACTAGCAATACTAATATAGAAGCTGAAATTCAAGAACGTATTCTTGAAGAGAAGGCTGAATTAAGCGACCTCATTGAACGTTATAAGAAAAAAGCAAGGGGTTCGCTTGCTGAGTTGATTGAAGATCAGGAAGACAAAATAGAGCTTCTTGAAAAAGAATTAGATACTTTTAACATAAATACTTTCGATGAGGTTTTAGAACGTTTGACTGAGGACTTATATACAGAAGAGGTTCGAAACAATATCTCAGATCCTCAGAGGGCTGATTTACATGAAATCCTATGTAGAATCCTAAAAGCAGTCAACGTATATAGACGAACAGAAGATACCAACTTCACTAAAACTAAGAAAGTGAACTGTATTGAAATTGAATGGGTATTTAAAAGTGGTCAGGTTAGAAAGTTAGTCATGAATCCATTTGAGTATATAATTACCGAAAACAAAAAATCTCTGTATATTCCGTATGAATATAAACACGACATTCCTTTTGAAGAGTACCGCCGTAATAAAAGTGTAATATCTAATGCCTTAAAAAAACTACACGATTGGAATTTACTACGTGGCTTATATCCTACCAAAGGTAGATATGAATGGAATGAAATTGACTTAGAACTTGGGTATGTACACTCAATAACTAGCCCTAATTTTGACGCGATCTTAGACGGATCATATATGAAAAAAAGTACAATGTATATTCAGTCTGATAAAAACTCTTTAGAAGATAAAGATGACATTTTTTGCTGATGTGAAGAGTAATCGATATTTAATCAGTAACCCAAGGTCAATATTGTAGTTTCAAATATAAATACCTATCAGATTAGCTCTAAATTATGATAGTTAAGATTGTCAACATCGAAGTGGGTTATTAATAAGTAATTACTGGCATCATGTTGGTGATTCTGGGATCGCTACCGCTAAACACTGGTGATTATAGGTACATCCAGTGCCTGAACTATGGAGATTCTGGGATCGCTACCGTTAAAACTGGTGATTATAGGCACATCCAGTGCCTGAACTACGGTGATTTTGGGATCGCTCACTGCCTAAGGCTGGTGATTATAG
>NZ_JAWOTC010000036.1:0-32855 GCF_033338675.1 Vibrio sp. Vb1574 | reverse complement strand
GGTGATTATAGGCACATCCAGTGCCTGAACTACGGTGATTTTGGGATCGCTCACTGCCTAAGGCTGGTGATTATAGGCACATCCAGCACCTCAACTATGGTGATTTTGGGATCGCAACCGCTAAACACTGGTGATTATAGGCACATCCAGCACCTCAGCCATGGTGATTTTAGGATCGCAACCGCTAGACACTGGTGATTATAGGCACATCCAGCACCTCAACTATGGTGATTTTGGTATCACAACCGCTAAACACTGGTGATGATAGGTACATTTAGCACCTGAACTATGGTGTTTTTAGGATCGCTCATCGTCTAAGTCTACGACGATAGGAACTAACACAGTACAAATCCCTATGAGTGGACTCCGTACACTCAAAAGCGCTTCCATCAAAATCCTAGTTCTATAATCAATAACAGATCCTACTGGTTACAAAAGTTACACTCATCTAAGTGAAAATTGTAACCGAAAAGAGAATATAAAACAGACACTTATAAAAAGGTTACTTTTTCCGAAAAAAAATGTAACCGATGAAACCCTTACTGCACAAGGGTTAGAGCCACTTGGTTACATTTTCCTACCTACTCTTATTAAATGAAAAGTGAAAGTAATAAAAATAGTAAATGTATAGAGTCATGGATTTTGCTCTAAAATGTAACCCTTTTAGTTAAAGTATTGATTTTTAATATTTTATTCGGTTACAAATCGATATAATCGGTTGTAACCCAACGTAACTTTTGTAACCCGTTTTATATATGCGTGAATTATATAGGAGTTTGCGGTTACATTTTTTGTAACCTCCTCCTCGCCAAGAGAAAAAACACTCAATTTTATTTTTCCAATTTTTGTTGGTAGTATTTCATTGTTGCTTTGATTGTTGTTGAGGTGGTTCTCGACAATATGCAACTATCTCTCGTTTTTGGCTTGGGATTATAGATTGAACCTTAGATACCCGCTCCTGAGTGGGTATTTTTTTGTCTAAATTTTTTGAATTTTTATTTCATATACATTTGACATCAAAGAAAGAAAATTACTAACCTTCTTTTTGTGGGCACAAATTGATTTCAATTTTAACCATATTCGAGGGACTAACCACCTCTCGTTAGTGAATCTATAAATCCAAAAAAACGAATAATAATGAATAATACCTCTTTTGGCGGTAATCCCGCACCCCAACACCAACTAACTGAACTCATAAAAGTCAGAATAACCACTACTCAAAAAAATTGGCTAAAAACACAACCTAACGCTTCGAGATTAATTAGGGATGCGATTGATGAGTTGATGAGTAAGTCTCTAAATAGAGTTGGTGATGGTCATGGAAATGCTTAATAATGTTGTATCTATTGAAAGCTCGATAGATAAGGTAGATGCGCAATCTCTCAAACTTGCGAGTGAAATTAAATTCAAAATCAATAAACTTCTGGGTGTTACCTCGCCTGAATCTGTCGATTGGCTAGATATTCCTATTGATTGTCGTGCCCTTCAAAGTCAGCTTAATGGATCATTTTATTCGAGTACTAATCGACGTATTTATCTAGTTAATGAGCAGGGTGCTCTCATCCAGTTTGAGGGAAGTGAAGCAGTCTCTGCTTTATCACGACGATATGGTTCATTTTTTGACGATTTGGAGTTGGAGAGTATTGTAGAAACTCCTGTTCGCCGCCTTACTGACGGGAAGGCTGAGTACAGATCATTACTAAAACAAATCCTCGAAGTGCCATCAAAATCATTAATCAGCTTCATAAAATATTATTCTCAGCAAGATAGAATTGATATTGAGGTTGATATATTTGCTCAGGATAGCTACATGCGATTAACACCTGACGTAGCTACCGTTCGATTTAATCACATTCCATATGAGTGTGAGATTTTAGAAGAAGACCTTCGTGACGATGTTATCAATGATTACAAAATGCATTTTCCTGAGTTTGACGATTTTCTAAAACTTATTGTTGCAAGTCGTTTCGCTCGCGATAGAAAAAAATGCTACCTCTGGCTAAAGTGTGATTCGGATTGGGGTAAAGGCTTTTTGTTTAATGAGTTAAAGCGAGTTGGTTTAGTTGCGAACACAAGCGTAACCGAAGTGGAAAAAATGATGTCTGGCTCTCCAGTAGCAAAAGATTTTTCTGTATTTAAACGCGCTCTAATTCTTTGGGTTGATGAGTTCAAATCTGTTAAATCGGAGATTAAAGAACTTTGTTCAGAGATAACCATTTCTCCCAAAAATCAGCTTAGCGTTAGTGTGCCTCTTTATACCAAGATTTTCACCTCAGCAGAGAGTGTAAGTTCCCTAGCAAACGAATACGGAGTAGAAGATCAATTTGCTAACCGATTCAATATGATTTCTGGAGAAGGAAGCATAGAATCCCGAGCAAAATGGGCAGAGGTTGGTAAGACTGTATACGGCGATCATGTATGTAGTTATGCAGTGCATACCATCAATAAAATTATAGAAGACCTACGGGTGTTGGGGCGTTCTGATGCAGCTATAGAAGCAGACCGAGTCATCGCTGAATTTTTCTCTAGCTATGGTATAGATAAGAAGTTCAATCGTCTATCTGATGGACTGGATATGGTTGTTTCAGAAGTATCTTCATACATCTATGAGCGATACAAAAACCATCCTTCAGTAATAATGGTTGAGGGTTATATTTATCTCAAGTCTGCTAGTAAAGAGGTTGGCGGCATAATTACAGATATTTTTGATAAAAGCATGGCTGGAACATACATCAAAAAGAAGGACGAAATTATACGTAAACTGAGCTTATCTGGTGAAGGCGTTAAGGTAATAAAACTAGATGGTAAAACGGTACGTGCAGTTATAGTTAGAAAGCCAGAAGATTTTAATATTAACACCACGCCTGAGCATACAGAGCCTCCATTCTAAAGCAAATGAAAGCCTCCTTAGGAGGCTTTTTTGGGATTAATTCTTTAGGTAGTTTATGAACATGAACTTTTCCATTTTTAGTCTTATGTAATATGTGGTTATTAAGCAGATACTCTATAATACCTTGTCTGTAATTATTTGTTTTTATTGTCATTAGTTTTAATTTTATTTTTGAATTTTCTAGTGTGTTGCGGTAGATGTTTTTGTATAAATAAATCTAGTTGATATTCTGGGATATTTATATAAATCGAAGCATCCTTTTTCGATATACCAAATCCACTTTTAAATAGTTTTGTTAGATGTTTATTTGAGAATCCTCTTGATTTATATATATCAATTATTTCTTTGAATTCTAATAGTTGATTTTCATATTTAGATTTCAATCTATTAATCTGAATAGGCTTAAGTCTACCACTTTCGACCTTACCCAAAACCAACTTCAAAAACTCTTTTTTTTGCGCCTCATTGAGGTTAAGGTGTTCAATTGAAACTTTCTTTTTTGTCATAATATTTATTCGTTTCTCATTAATTATAGTAACCACAAAACTTTGATTCAAATATGTAAATTTGTGTAGTCAAAAAAATATAGTACCATTAAGTTAGGTGGAGAACGAAATTGTGGAGGCACGTCCAGATTGTTTACATTTTTGCATCCGCAAACAACAACCTCGTGCTTTAAGGGAGGCCCTTAAAAATCCCATTCATTGTCTCCGTCAATAAAATATAAATAACTATTATGACAAATAAAGAGAGTCAAAATAAACAAAAGAAAAAGAAGGAGACTTTAAATAAGGTTATTGGTTTCAGAATCGACAATAATTTAAAGGCTGAACTAGAGCCTCTTTTACTGAATGGAGAAAGCTTAAATATCTTTGCTAGAGGAATGATTGATATTGATAGAATAGTTCCTCCTGTTGATGTATCTAGAGATCTGATGGCTGTGTCTATTTTGGAAATTGAAAAGTCTCACTTTGATTCATTTTCAAAGATATTTTGGGGGATGATTAATAATGAAGAATCAATAAAATCAAAAGTCGATTTTCAGCTAACAAATTACCTAATCTGTCTTAGAAAAATATGCCACCTTCTTACAGTGCATAACTCAACGTTTCCTAAGCCAGAATCTTCGATTCGATACCTCGGTAATGAAGGCGATGATTTTGTATCTGAAGGTGTTATTTTTGATGAGGATGTAGAGGAAAAAAACAGCACAAGTTCTGTTGTTTGTTTTAGAGTCACCGACTCGCTCTACAGCCAACTATATGACAAGGCAGTCGGGACTGAATCTGTTCAACAACTATGCAAATTAATGCTAAAACCTAACTACAAAATCCAACCTGTAGATCTTGGTTACATTAACCTAATTCTTAAGACTGAGCGGTTCTATTATTCACGCCTAAATAGTGTTGGTAGAGCGTTAGTAACACTACAAGAAAGGTATTCTGGTTTAGATATGAAATTTGTGCTCATTTATAGACAAATGTCAGCTCTAAAATTTTTGATGGAGGAAAGCCTTGGTAAGCATATAAAAGTAGTTAAAAAGAAATAAACACCATGATTATTAGATTTTCAACGCGCATTAATGGCATCGGTGACTACCTTGTGAACGGCAGGGTTAGAACCACAGGGGTTCATCGGGATGAGTACGATACACGAGTCCCAATTCATGGCTCATTAGAGGCCATCGAGCGGGACGCAAATTGGATTGCAAAATACAGAAGCAAATGGGATGGAGCGTACAAGCACATTACTATCAGTTTTGATGAGACAGATGTAAAAAAATACAGCGAAATACCGACCAGTGAGCAGTATGAGGTGCACAAGGCTATTGTTGATGAGGTGCTTCGCGCAAATGTTCCTCATCGTGATCTTGATGAGCTTAACTATTATGCAGAAATGCATATTCCTACCAGAAAGCACATGCTCGATGATAATGGTCAGCGCCGCAAGCCTCACTTACATGTTGCTGTGTCTCTCCTTGATCATAAGACTCAGAAAAAATTAGAGTTTTATAACCCTAATGATTTGTCATATCACTCAGCCGTTCAGTCAGAAATTAACGCTCGCTATGGATTTCTAGATCCAGTCACGGTTATGGAGAGAAACGCAGAGCAACAAATTGACCGAGTTACACCTGTAAAGGGTAAGAGTACTAGCCACAAGGTGAGGCAAGCTCTGATCAAGCATCTACAGACCTGTAAACCCAAATCTGGAGCAGAACTAACTAAGGCTCTCATGGATTTTGAGCATATTGCTCCCGTCTCATCACCGATCACGCCTGTCGCAACCAAAGGCACTAAAGGTAATCGCTATCTTAAGATTAAAATAAATAGCAAGAAAGGTCGTGGCCGTAGAGGGGAATGGCGCTCACTGAATGTTAGAGGTGAGGGACTGGAATTTTTAGAGTATCTCTATGACAAATATCGTGTTGATTCATCCAATGAAGCAGTGGTTGATAAGTCTGTCAGAAAATTTAAGCGCGAATTCATGAGTGATACTAGCTCTCCGTTTAGCAACAACCTGCTAACTTCTGTTTTTTCGGACAAAATTGAGCCTAAGCTTTCTGCTAAATCTCGCCGAAAGCGAGTTGATAGTGAACTCAATTCTGGAGCAAACTTCCGAGTAGATCTGAGAGATAATCATGAGTATCGCCGCAACCTAATCGACGAAAAACGTAAAAAATTCTTATCGAAATCACCCAACCGATCTACAAAAGAAAGAGAGGAACAGGCGAGGAGAAATAAGCAGTTAGCTATTGATGAGAGTCGCAGATTCATTAGGGAGTTAACGAGGCAGCAAAGACAGTTTTACTGTATTTACAAGACCAACATCGATAAAGATTTTGTTGAGGATGGTAAGTTTTTTAAACCTCGTGAAAACCCAGATCAGAACCATTTCTATAGTAAGAGGTGGGGGTGTTACATCATCGATCATGGAGATATGATCACAGCCGACACATCCTCTAAATCACCTCTCGATAAAATTGCTGCTCTAATGGTACAACAGGGTCTAGCTAAAGGTTGGGCGTTGGATAGCATACAAGCAACTGAAGGCTCAAGCGATGAGTTTAAGGCTGCTGTAGCTCGCGCAGTGGAAGCACAGAGAAAAGGTTTACTCTCAGATGAAGTGCAAGAGCTAAATGTCAGAACTACAAAACTAACTACTCACTCAAGGTATAGAGAGCCACCAAAAAATCTATACACAGACCGTTTTGAAAAGGAGTTGTCAGAGCGTGTAAATCGTAAGGCGGGAGCTATTTGTAGTCACGCTAAAAGCGCCGTTACTTCTGAAATGATTAAAGCTATCCTTAAACGATTTAAGCCTCTTGGTCGCGCTCCTGATTTTGATACCCTTCAATTTGAACGTAATGATAAAAATCACCTAATCATTATTGTTGGTGGTCGTCGTTATAATGCTATAGATCTGCTGAACAAGGTTATGGGCATCTCAGTTAGTGATGCTGTGGACGAAATCAGCAGACAAATTGAGTTAGCTAAACCGCAAGAGAAGGAGGTATTAGACGATAGTACTGACAGAGGGATCGGCGGTGGCTCTGGACAGAATACTACCCCCGAACCAGAACCTAAGTCAGCACCTGCCAAACCTGAACTACAATTAAAAAATCCCCTAAAAGTTGGCTGATAAGTATGGGGATCTAAACCAGAGAGATTCAGTGCTTAATCTGAGAGTAGTAAGGTGTTGATGTAAAGGTGTTTTCGTAATTGATGTAACAAGCAGAAATGGAGTTGAAGAAATCCGTTTTGTTGTTAATAAAAAAGAGGCGTTACGCAATAGGTTTTGTTAGAGATGTAACTGGTTGTCATCCCGATGAAGCCATTAGATAGGCTTATGTGCATACATTTGCTGCTCCTAGAGGATGGACACAAAGCTACACGATAAAGAAAGGATGCGTCGCGTAGGTAGTCCTAGAAGATTTCCTGAAGGGTAGGAAAGCGACAATATTAGCGTTAACCCTAAAAACCAAGTATTAACTACTTGAAATAGCCTACATTCTGTTTGTTAGTTTAACAGTTTCGCTGAGATATACCGCGAGATGGCAGAATTTTCACTAGTGAAAAAATCGCTGGTTTAACGATTTCGCTGAAATATATGGCGAGATGGCAAGTTTTTCACTAGTGAAAAATTCAGAGACTTTAAAAATTTCTGAGTGATGCCTAAATTAGCCCATATAAAAAGGCAAGGGTTTCCCTTGCCTTTTTAGTTACTTATACCACCCATCAGCCAATACTTCTGCTTGATCCAGAACCAGCTTAATCGCCTCTTCAGCGGCATCAGGTGGGTACTTCCAGCGACGCAATAAACGACGTACAAGGTTACGCATCCTTGCTCGCACACTCTCACGTTTCTGCCAGTCTACCGTAGCGGACTTACGCAGTTGGTGAGTGAGTTCAATGGCGAGTTGACGCAGGTTATCGTCGCCTAAGGTACGCACAGAAGCTTCGTTGGTGACCAAAGCACGGTAAAATGCAATTTCATCGGTAGACAGGTTGAGCTTTTCCATCATCTCGCTATCCGCCTGCATTTCTTTGGCCCACTGGATCAGTTCTTCTATTACCTGTGCGGTTTCAATACTACGGTTATGGTATTTGCGCAGCGATTCCATGATGCGCTCTGAGTATTTTTTCTCTTGCACCACATCGTTTTTCATTCTTGCTTTCACTTCGTCGCGCAGCAGTTTTTCTAGCAGTTCTACGGCTAAATTCTTCTCTTTCATATTGGCAACATCTTCCAAAAACTCAGGAGAGAGCAAGCCAATATTGGGCTTATCTAAGCCAACGGTTTTGAAGATGTCATCGACTCCATCTGCCACAATGGCATTGTTGAGGATCTGGCGCAAAGCAGAGTTGCGTAGTTCGTCGCTGCGTTTTTTGTCAACCGTAGAATGTTTTAGGAATGCTGTTTTAATCGCTCCATAAAAGGCAATTTCGCTCTTATAGCCGTCCACTTCATCCAAGGTATTACATAGCGAGAACGCTTTCATCAGTGCAGCCATGACATCTAGGAAGCGGCGTTTACCATCACGAACTTCTTCGCCTTTGCTGTTGCGGTGTGAGAGACCAGATATATGGTTCACGGCTCCCGGAAGCAGTTGCAGAGGTTTGGTTTCAAAACCTGGACGATAGTTGAATACATCACCATCGACGGGCATGGCAAACATACCGCGAATCACGTCTATTTTTTCCATGAAGACAGCGAAAGCTTCGGCGGTGTCGACGGTGGGCTGACCTTTCCCTTGACTGTTGGTATAGGTCTTAAGTGCGTTTTTAAGCTCATTGGCAATACCAATATAGTCAACAACCAAACCTCCGGGCTTATCCTTAAACACGCGGTTCACACGCGCTATCGCTTGCATAAGATTATGGCCTTTCATTGGCTTGTCGATATACATGGTATGGCAGCAAGGTGCATCAAAGCCTGTTAACCACATATCGCGCACAATAACCAATTGCAATTCGTCATCGGTATCTTTGTAGCGTTTCTCGAATAACTTCTTGGTTTTCTTATCATGGATATGAGGCTGCATTTTTGCTTTATCAGCGGCGCTGCCTGTCATGACGATTTTGATCGCGCCTTTGTTTGGATCTTCGTTATGCCATTCGGGTTTGATAGCCACGATGGCATCGTATAAATCCACACAAATCTCGCGACTCATGGCAACAATCATCGCTTTGCCCGGAAAGGTTTCACAGCGAGTCGTAAAATGCTCTACCAAATCTTGGGCAACTTGTTTGATTCGCGGCTCTGCACCAACCAGTTTCTCAAGTGCTGACCACTGCGATTTTATTTTCTCGCGACTTTCCGTTTCTTCGTCTTCGCCAATCTCCTCTTCGACCTGATCGTTAAGCGCTTCGATTTCATCTTGATTAATATCGAGCTTGGCTAAGCGAGATTCGTAATAAATCGGCACTGTCGCGCCATCATCGACCGCGTCTTGAATATCGTAGATAGAAACATAATCACCAAAGACACCGCGAGTGTCTTTATCGTCCATCGATATCGGTGTACCTGTAAAACCAATAAAAGCGGCATTTGGCAGCGCGTCACGCATGTATTTGGAGTAACCATAAACATAACGCTGATCAATCACATTGCCATCTGCGTCTTTAACATCTACTAAGCGAGCTTTATTGCCATACTGGCTACGGTGTGCCTCATCGGAAACCACCACGATATTCGAGCGCTCAGAAAGAATCGGATGTGCCATTTCTTCATCGAGCAGCGCAAACTTTTGTACGGTTGTGAAGATGATGCCACCGGATTGACGATTGAGCAGTAAATCGCGTAATGAATCACGATCTTCAGCCTGCTGAGGGATTTGCTTCAACGTTTCTTGCGCCATGGTGAAGGTATTGAATAGCTGGCCGTCTAGGTCATTACGGTCGGTAACCACTACTAAGGTTGGGTTATTCATTTCTGGTTGTTGCAGCAATTTACTTGCGTAACAGACCATCGAAATGCTTTTTCCACTTCCCTGAGTATGCCAAACCACACCCGCTTTTTTACTTCCGGGCACCACGGTATTGGCGTAATTTGCTCGTGGCTCTGTAATTTGGTCAGACGTTGTGGCAGCCGTGACGGTTGCCTTAACAGCAGCTCGGACGGCATGGAATTGGTGATAACCTGCGATTTTTTTGATGATCTTGTCGCCATCATTTTCGAACAACACAAAGTAACGAATATAATCGAGCAACAGTTCAGGCTTAAAGAAGCCACGCACCATGGTCTCTAATTGGAATTCGAGTAACGGTTTATCGTCTTCACTCTCTATCGTCTTCCATGGCAAAAAGCGCTCTTTGTTCGCGGTAAGCGAGCCGACTCGCGCCGTCCAACCATCAGAAATGACCAGCGCTTCATTGAACACAAAGAGGTCAGCGATTTCTTCTTTATAAGTTTGGATTTGATTGTAAGCATTCCAAATATCGGCGTGATCATCGGCTGGGTTTTTCAGCTCTATCACTGCCAAAGGCAAGCCATTGATAAAGACAATCACATCTGGCCTACGATTGACTTTGGTGCCTGTGATGGTGAACTGATTGACCACTAAGAATTCGTTATTCTCGCGGTTCTCAAAATCAATTAATCGAACATGAGTATGCTTGGTCACCCACTGTTCTTGCTCCATTACCGAGTATTCAACAGGCACACCTTCGATTAAATATTGGTGAAAAGCCTTGTTATTTTTGATCAGGATTGGAGTTTGCTGCGTGGCAACGGTTTTCGCCACTTCGATTAAGGTGTTACTCGGTACAGTCGGGTTCAACGTTTCCAGTGCCGACACTAAACGTGCTTGTAGCGTGACCTGCTGATAGTTTTCACGCTCGGGTGTGTCACCATCCGGCGCGATGTCATAGCCATTTTGGTATTGATAACCAAGTTCTTTAAACCAATCGAGGCATTGTTGTTCTAGTTGCTCTTCAGTAATCATTAAGCCTTTATCCTTATTATTTATTCCATGCGCTCTTAATCAACCGTCCGGTTTGGTTATAAATGCCAACCTGCTCAATGTAATGGTGGAAATCCCTATTTTCAGAGACGATTCGGTTTGCAGATTGCCAATCCACGTTGACTCTCTCTTGAGCTGGAATGAGTATTTGGCTATCAAACAAAGATTCAGTATCCAGAATCAGTACGCCAATCCCGTGCAAGCTCGACAACATTTGCAGCTCACCTTCAACGTCGCTATTTAAGCCTGTGGCAACAAGGTAGCCGAAATTGGCCCAACTCGAATTCGATACGGCTTGGAAAAAGTATTTTCGTACATTGCCTTTGGTAAGATGTTTCTTAACTTCAAAAGACCAAAGTCGAACCGAGCTGTGATTCCCACTGCGCACACAGCTTCTCACAATTTCATCCCAACCTTGGTCGAGCGGCTCTAGCGCCACCACATCAGGATGTAACCAGTGATTGCCACCGTTGCCATGAGAGTTTTTAGATTTACGCTCGTCAATGCGCTGACAGTAAAGACCCAAATCCTTGCTGAGGTACTCAATCAACATTGGGTAGAGATCGTGCTCGCTTAAGCTTTGCGGCACGAGAGGAGTATCGATGTCTGATTCATCTGCATCGCTAAGATCATCTTCCTGATGAGCAGATGTAGGCTTCTGCTCCCAGTAATAAACCCGAGGTCTTGGTTTGTCACGAGTGGCGACATTAGGACAAACGATTTTCGCTCTTTCAGTACGTTCCCCACCAATTTCTGCCGCGAGCTGGGCGATAAGCTTTTCTTCGGTGTTGTATCGCGGGTTTGCTTGCTTCTCAGCGATTTCTTCTGGATATCGAAGCACAAATTCTTTGGCTAAATCCCGAGCAGTAAACTTCTTGTCGGGGTTCGCCTTGAGCGTTTCGATAATCATTTCTACTCGGGTTGCCATTATTCGACCTCTGCTAATTCTTGAGCTTGTCCTAACTCGATTTCGCCGGAAAGCAATTTAGGAAGTAGTGTGTCACGGAGGTTGGCTAGCTCAACGCTCTCCTGCAAATTGCAAATACGAAGCTTAAATAAGTTTTCGACTTGAGCATTAAAAGCCTCTAGTAATGACTCTGGAACACTCAATACTTCAGTGCTTTCAACAAGCCCTTTGCTAATGTTTTGTTGTGCTGAACCAACAGCTTTTCCTGCTAATTCTGCTACCCGACTTTTAAGCTGTAGATAGTTGTACCATTGATGCTCTTTTTTAGGCATCAATGCACAAACAGCTTGGTTCGTCGTCAAAGGTATTGATGTTAGGGAAACTTCACCTGCGGTCGCACCATAGAGAGCTACCAACGTTGATAACTCAGGCACCCATTTAGCTGAAGACTTATCCAACCCCAACTGGGTAATTCGATTCTCAACTGACGTGATGATTGATTGTCGAACTTCACCGGAGGTCAACCACGGGATATCACCGTCATCCCAATATGAAGATTCACTTCTCTTAGGGGTGCCGCCATTTTGAACTTTGGAACAAAGATCTTTAATAGGCTTAATTTCCCAACCTTCAGGAATCAAACCCAACTCAGACTCAACTAGCTTATCGGGGAATAGCGAGGCAGTAGCTGCATCCATACCCTCTGGTTGCTCGCCGTTCATCTTGGCTTTGACTGGATCGAAATCGACAAACCACGACTTGAAGATGGCTTGTGCCATTTGTTCAAGGGTTTGGTTGGTTTGGGTGTTTATCGATGCTTTTTTGTCTATATCCGACAAGGTTTTACCAATTGATATACGCACATCCTTGGGCGGTAATCTAAATTCGAATGCTAATATTTGCTTTCCACTTATATGCGGCACAGCAGTCCCCGTCTGCACTAGTTTTACATATTCAGTGAAAGCCCTTGAGCCAATGATAAACTTAAGGAAGTCCTGATCATCTGGGTCATTTGCCCTAAGACACGCTACTCGTTGTACGAGATAACATGGTAAATCACGACTTTCTATTTGAGAGAATTTCAACCCAGCTTCGATCCATGGGCGATCCATTGCTAGAATTACATCATTTTCTCTAAGTAAATAATTCTTGTGCTTGTCTACTAAATTTTCATTCGTCCAACGCTTGACGTTTTCCCAGCGCAGAGTACCTTGAGCAACATTGTCCCCTCTAAGCAGTTTCGTGCCCTCAACGTCAGAGAACTGTTTGCTTTTAAAAGGAAACCCTGTAAACAATGACACAAAGTCACCTAAAGTCGATAAAGGCCAATTACAGCTCATAACCCAACCCCGCTAGGTTCTTCTTTATCTCAGCTTCTAACGCCGCTGACGCTGCAAACTGCTCGCTCAATTTAGCAGTTAGGGTTGCCATCTTTTCACCAAATGGGACACCATCATCTAGCTCTTCAGCAGCACCAACATAGCGCCCCGGAGTGAGCACAAAATCGTGTTTCTTAATATCTGCCAAAGTTGCGGATTTGCAGAAGCCTGCTTGGTCTTCGTAGACCACACCATTAACTTCTTCACCCGTTTTCCAAGCATGGTAGAGGTCAGCAACTTTCTGAATATCGTCACTAGTGAAATCACGCAGTACACGGTCTTTCATATAGCCAAGGTTACGCGCATCAATAAACAGCACTTCGCTTTTACGATCACGCAGTTTTCGACCCGACTTATCAGTACGTGCTTTCTTGTTTTTGGTTAAAAACCAGATACAAGCAGGGATCTGCGTGTTGGTAAACAGTTGTCCCGGAAGTGCAACCATGCACTCAACCAAATCGTTATCGACCAATGCCGCACGAATTTCTCCTTCGTTGTTAGTGGTCGAACTCATCGAACCATTAGCAAGAAGTAAGGCTTGAGAACCATCTGGTGCAAGGTGGTACAGCATATGCTGCATCCACGCAAAGTTGGCGTTACCTGATGGTGGTGTACCATAAACCCAGCGTGGATCGTTATCGTCAACACCCGTATTCCACTCTTTCATGTTGAAAGGTGGGTTAGCCATGATGAAATCGGCACGTAAATCTGGATGTTGGTCATTGGTATAGGTACTGGCAGGTTCCTTACCAAAGTCATAATCCAACCCACGGATTGCCATGTTCATCGCAGCAAGCTGCCATGTGGTGTAGTTGTACTCCTGACCGTAAATCGAGATTCTTTGTTTTTGCGTGAGTGGGTCGATATCTTTTTGGTTGGCTCTACGTTCAATAAACTTCTCTGATTGCACAAAGAAACCACCGGAACCCATTGCAGGGTCATACACACGGCCTTCAAACGGTTCAATCATCTCAACAATCAGCGAAACGATTGATGCAGGCGTGTAGAACTGGCCGCCTTTCTTACCTTCAGCAAGCGCAAATTGGCCTAAGAAGTATTCGTAAATATGACCAAGAATATCTTTGCTGTTAAGCGACTTATGATTGAATGGAATGGTCGCTATAAGGTTAATCAGCTCATTCAATTTTGCCTGATCAATTTTTAGCGATGCGTAGTGCTTGTTGAGTACACCTTTTAACTTCTGGTTGTCACGCTCAATCCCCTCCAATGCATTATCAATCAGGTGACCAACAGACGTGATTTTCTTCGTCTTACCATCAATAACCAAATCGGCACCGCCAATGACCATCGGGCCATTGTCTTGCAGGAACTTCCAACGAGATTCAGTAGGTAACCAAAACACGTTTTTCTCTTTGTAGTAATCACGCTGTTCCAGCTCAATCGCGATTTCTTGTTCAAGTTCTTCAGCCGTGTAACCTTCAGGATCGAGGAAGTACTCGTGATCAGGGTTAGCGAAGTCTTGTTTTAGTTCTTCTTGGCGAAGCGTGAAGGCGTCAGACACGTACTTAACGAATATTAAGCCAAGCACCGCATGTTTGTATTGAGAGGCATCGAGTGACGCACGGAGTTTGTCTGCGGCTGTCCAGAGCTTGCTTTCCAGCTCTTTCAGGAATAGTTGTTCTTGTTCGTTCATTACGGGTTTCTTGAGTTCGAAAAATTGGCCTTATGATACCAGTAACTACGCAAATTTCCTTGAGTTCTGCCTTACTTAACAGTGATTTTTATGAAGTAAGGAGCACATTATGGTTGCTTGGAATAAAGGAAAAAGAGTTGGGCAGAAGAAAGCGTTCAAATTGGAAGACATTTGGCGAATCCGTATTCGGTTGGAGCTTGAGGAACGGTTATTTGAATTGGCGCTGTTTAACCTTGCCATCGATAGCAAGCTCAGAGCATGTGACTTACGTAATCTAAAGGTACAAGACGTTAGCCGTAGTGGCTGCGTGATGTCACGAGCTATTGTGAAGCAACAGAAAACCCATCAAGAAGTACACTTCGAGATCACGCCTAAGACCCAACAAACCTTATCTCAATGGATTATCCTGAATGGTCTGACACCAACCGACTACGTCTTCCCAAGCCCACGTCGTGAAGGTCAGCCAATTTCTTACCATTACTACACGACCATGGTTAACCGATGGGTAACGGATATCGGTTTAGACAAAACTCAATACGGCACACATTCGCTACGTCGTACCAAAGCTTCTTTGATCTATGCCAAAACCAAGAACTTACGTGCTATCCAGTTACTTCTTGGACATGCTAAGTTAGAAAGTACTATTGAATACCTTGGTGTTGAGATTGAAGATGCGCTAAGGATTTCGGAGAGTTGTGAGACTTAAGAATATGAGCAGTAATCACCCATACTACTGCTAAGTTAACTCCTTCTAATTGCAGATATAGGAACTTAGAGATGGCTAAGCAGTTTATGCTGATGGAACCAAAGAACGAAAACTTTAATGAGTTAATTGGTGGCTCAAATAAGTACATTGTACCTAGATTTCAACGTGACTATGCTTGGGACATTGAACAGTGGGAAGACCTCTGGACGGATATAGAGGCTCTAGATGAAGAAGGTTTCCACTATATGGGGTACATAGTTCTTCAGCAAAAAGAACAATACCAATACGAAGTGATCGATGGGCAGCAACGATTAGTGACTCTATCTCTCATAGTATTAGCTGCGATGAAAGCAATCAAAGAAATGATTGCTAGAGGTGAAGAGGAAGAGGAAAACAAAGAAAGACTTGATGAAATAACTAAAAAATTTGTTGGAAATAAGAACTTTGTTTCTCTTAAAATAGTTAGCAAACTTGAGCTAAACCGCAACAACAATCGATTCTTCCAAAAGATATGTGCGACACTTGAAGCCCCTAACAATCGAGGAGTTACCTCCACGAATAAACTTATTAGAAAGTGCTATGAGTTTTTTTCCAAGAAGAATTTTGGTAATACAGGGGCTGAAATTGCTCAATTCATTGTAGATATTTCTTCTGCCATGGTGTTCACCAAAATAATTGTTCAAGATGATCTGAACGCGTACAAGGTATTTGAAACCTTGAATGCGCGTGGTGTGCAACTTTCTACTCCAGACTTATTGAAAAACTACCTTTTTTCCATAGTCACTAAAGATGCCAATTTCGATGATGAAGAATTGGATGATCTAGACGAACAATGGTCAGAAATAATTGCGCAGCTCGGGGAGAGCAACGTGTCAGATTTCGTGCGGTACCATCACAACTCATACCGTAAAATGGTAACAAAGAAAGAGCTATTCTCTTCAATGAGAAGAGTTGTGCATACACCTGAAGAGGCATACAAATACCTTACTTCACTTATTGAGCATGCACCGATATACGCATCTTTGATAAATCCAAGTGATGCATGGTGGGGAGAACAAGACCAAGAGTACCGTAATGCTTTGCCTTATCTAGTTGGAATACGGCTCTTCAATATCAAGCAACCTCTGACAATATTATTACCTGCATTCAATAAATTCACCCCAAGTGAATTTGTAAAAGCAGTAAAATATCTTTATGTATTATCTATACGGTATAATGTCATTTGTCACTTATCACCAAGTGAGCAAGAGTCTATCTATAACCAAATAGCCATGAAAGTATCTAAAGGGGATTTTACTAGGGCTAGCCACATTAAAAACTGTGATGAATTTAATCGTTTATATCCTGATGATAATAGCTTTTTCAACGCATTTGAATTCCATAGAATGCCTAGCCGTCAAACTGCGAAAAAAATCAGATTCCTCCTTGCAGAAATAGAAAGCTATCTAGGCCATCACTGCGATTTTAATAAGACGACTCTTGAGCACATCTGTCCTTATAATCCTGAAAAGCAATGGGTTGACTCCTTTGGTGAAGGCATTAATGATGTTAAAGATCGACTAGGGAATATGATCCTGTTAGATAAAGACGACTTAAAGCGCGCAGATTTTGAAATGAAAAAAGCGGCATATGCAAAGTCTGGGTACCACCTTGCTAATAAGGTAACTGATTACAATAAATGGAACTTGGAATCAGTTAATGAGCAACAAAAATGGATGGCTACCCAAGCTCTTCAAACTTGGCGTGTCGACTAACGTAAATGCAATAGAATCATTTTATTCCGAGAGAGTTGTGGAACTATGGTAGGCAATAAGCGCATTTAGACTGACAGCTCTAAGGCGCTTTTGTCCCAAACAAAGGTAAGGTTTCTCTATGTTCGAACGCCGCATTAGTTCAAATTCCAACTAAACCACAGATAAACAGTGCGAATGAAACAGATAAAAGATATCGTTATTAGTGTGGGAAGTTCCATTGTTAATGGTGAGCCAGCGGGGGTGGCTCTTTAGCAAGGCCTAAACCTAACGTTATAGGACGTAGTCCTCGAGGAACACTAGTAGTAGCAATAGATAAATCTCCCCACTTGCTACGAGTGCGATCTTACACTAAATGTGGTTAGATTTCATCAGCGAATGGTACGTTTCGAGCTTAATTACAGAGCTGTTCTCTCTTTCTTCCTGCTCGAGTAGTGCCAGTGAGGTAGGCTCTAGAATCTGCGCAGCCGTAAATCGAGCGTAATCGCTATACCCATTCTTCTGAACCAGCTTTTTACTGTAAGTGAGTAGATTAGAAAAATGTGAATATACCTTCGTGACGTGCGAGAAGGTGCTACTTTTGTAGTGCATGACCATTGGTTTAGTTAAAAGAAAAGGCTTGGTATTACCTCTGTGGTTTAATCCAGAATTACTAAATTTTACGACCTTGCCTTTGTCGAACAGGAAATATCGGCCAACATCAAACCAGTAGCCACTATCGGCAATGGCTTCTACTTTCAATTTACCTAATTCACCACCAACTAGGTGCTGAGTTTTCTCCCAAAAATCTTTCTCTGAATCTTTTGGAAACGAAACATGTACACAATCAGTATTTATGTAGCACAACTCTATCTTGTCTATTCTTAATAATTCTTCTAATAGAGTAAGCATTTTAAGTCTAACCTTAGCCATAACTTGTGATGACAAACTATAGGCGGAAACTTTGGAATAAATGTCCACATAGCGAAGTGTGAAACCTTTAGAGTTTCGATTAAGGGAGAAATGACTACGTTTGAAAAAATTCTTTACGGATGCTTCTTTCGAGAAATCTAAGTCTATACCAAACTCTTTTCTTAGGAAGGTAGAAACCTCATTTAGGTTTCTAAACTCACGGCTTTTAAAGCTTTTGGAATTAGTGATACTGTGAAGCATAGCGAGTTCGAGTTTATACTTTTTTTCTAATGTTTTTTTGCCTAGATTTTTGGAGCGTAATCGTTTTTTATACAGGTCGGTACTTTTCTTGTATAGTGGATGCCCGATGGTGGTTTTTGAGATATAACCACTATCAATCCAAATAGTTGAAAAATGTTTGTGATAATACTCTATTTCTTCTTTGTGAAGTGTAGCTTCAATCTCGTTGATGCCGGAAAGAGAAAAAGCATATTTTTTAAAATCTTTTGTAAGCCTAAAAAGATGATAACTTCTAATGAAAGATGATTTAGGGTTCCTTAAAGCTACTTTATAGATTCCTTCGGAGAGTTCATTTCCATCATAAGCAGCTTTAATTGATACAAACTCTAAATGTTTAGGATCAATAAAATCCCCCTTTAAGCAAGAAGCAAACATCGAGTTGAAGTCTAAAGCGACGATAGTCCTGTTTTTTCTAGCTTCAAGGAACCTGAAAACCTCTTGGTAAGGTTCACTGTAAGCAAAATAGAACTTGCTATCAAACTCATTCTTCATGTAGAGCTTGTTTACCAGAGTATTCCTAAAACCTTGAGTTACTACTTTTGAGAACGAATGGTTTTGTAACCCCAAAGATTTAGCGTAATGAAGAGAATTGATTAGGTTATCTAAGTTTATTTCTAAGTCGTTACTGTACTTGATATAACTAAAGAACGGATAATAGGATTCGATGCTGCAAACCCTAACATTATATCTAACAGCAAACTCCTTAATGTTTAGCAGCTCACGGTCAGTAAGCACCATATGCAAGCACTCACTGTCTTTGTTGTTGTACATGAACTCTTCACTAGGAATGCAATATTGACCATTGTAAATAACATGGCCATTACTGGATATTGCAATAATCTTCCTATCAATACGTTTATTCTTTTTCTTCCTTAAAAAAATGAAAGATGGCTCTTCGCGAGGGGCGTCAAACACATCAGGTGAGGTTACTAAACTTACTTTTCTCATTTATATTTCTTAAAAATAACTCTCTGTACTGCCACCTTGTCGAATGGCTGCTTTAGATTGATCAGCTCTTTCAAAGTCCATCTTTCAGCTTCAGGACAGAAATGAAGCAAGCTTCTAAGGTGCCTTTTCTTCCAATGTTGAATATATTTTCTATTCAACATCTTTACATAAGGAACTGATGAATTATGTTTTGAATCGAAATTATTTTGGATTAACTCGCCCTTAATCAGATCTATGTTCTTTTTCCTGACATCTGATATTGCAATATGCAACCTACACAGTGAAAGCAACTTTCTCATCACTTCTCTGTCTAAGTGATCGATTTGCTTACCTTCATCTAGAGAGCATTGATGTATAAAACGCTGTAATGTACCTACACGATTATAGACACTATTACGATTTTTATTGTTGTAGGCGTCTAGAACAATCTCATCAAGCTTTTTAATGTGGTTAAGAGTGAGATTTATACCTAAATCAGTAGCATGCACAAAGAGAATATCCTTAAGGACATCCTTCTGCATAGCTACTTCCGCATAGTCTTTAGATAAACTTTCGTATTGACAATATCTATTTGCAATGTATGACATATTAGAAATCAATACGTTAAAAAAATGATACGACCTATATGCTTCACTGGAACTAAAACTTTTCGAAAAGGCTTCTTCAGCCATTTGTATTTCATATTTAGAAGCGAGGTCATCTGCCTTTGAGCGTTCTACATCTTCCCTTGAGATTTCGACATCTTGCAATTCATCATCTTGCACCCGATCCCAATTCCAATAGATCCCATCTCCAAGGTAATAATACATTGGGTTCATCGTACCAGATAAGCTCATAAGTATTCCTAATCGAAATTTGGTATTAATGTAGGCAGGTTATCAAAGATTTAGGTAGTGTGCTACGACGCACACGCTTGTACGGTGGTGTGAGATTGAAATCAACCAATCACTAGATAACTCTGGTTCTGACGATTTGATAGATAGAGTTAGCTCACACTCTTTTTCACCAAGGCTGGCATTTACTACATGAAACAAGTTCATTCTGTCTTCAGAGTTTAGCTTATCAATATACCGAACAAATTCCTCCACTTTAGGCTCCTTCTTAGAATTCAGTAACGATGGATTAAAACAGAGATTTCTTTAAATCCAAACTGATTTGTTTCCAAACTACCTTTAGAAGGTAGGCTTTGGTGTGTGTAATGGTGCGTATGATGGTGGCTTTGATGTGATGGTCGCACCTCCCTTCTAACATTGCTGTACCACACTACAGGTACAGCCATTAACGGGCAATGAGCGAATTTTAGAGCGGGTGTTCTATAGCGCTTTTGTCCCGTTGATAGCTAGACGCAATTTCAGGTAACGTAAGATCGTGTTTGTCGACAACGAGATTGACTCATCCGCACTCCACCTTGTAATTTAAACATTCTGTTTCATTTAAGGTCAATTCAAGACGATGCAATCAAAAGGTTACGTTTACATATTGGAAGTAAAAGACATTGTTCTTCCGGTATGCAAGATAGGAATGACTACACGTAGTCCCTATAAAAGATGTGAGGAAATTAATAATAGCTCGACAGGAGATTTTATCTGGTCGGTTGCGTACTATTTCCCTGTCAACGATTGCAAAACATTTGAGTCCCTAATTCATCAAAAACTTGCGCCCTTAAGGCAGGTTAGGCGAGAGTTTTTCAATTTAAGCGCAGATGATGCCAACATTGCAGTTAAATCGATCATAGATAAACAAGAGCTTATTTATATGATTGATCCCACAGAAATTAAGTTGGTTGAAGACGAGAAACGGACTAGAAAAAAGAAAAAGCATCAACCACAGTTTAATAGTGTTGACTCCCAGTACACTGAGGTTTTGCAGGAATTCAACGCTCAACTCTCCGTCAAAGGAAAGCCTTTTGGACAACTAAATACACCATTGTTTGGTATTAGTGACGGTAACCAAGGTGTTCAATGGAATCTTGCCGTCGATACGAGCAATGGACTGGTAAGATTGGGCGTTAATCTTGAGGGTAGCCAAAATACTGGAAAGTGGTTAATTTCACCCTTTATCCTTAATCTACCGGACATAGAACTTCTCAAATCAAGTGTCTCTTCTCCAGATCTAATCACGCTCCGTTTTATGAGAGATGCATGGCAAGGCCCAAGTCGCTTAAACATCGTTGAAAAATTTTTTGGAGGCAGAGAGTACCTCTTGTCAGAAATGTCTCAAAAGCTTTGGCATCAAATTTTACAAGAAGCCCTTTCTTGCTTAGATGAAACTAGAAACTTCCGTTCACGTAAGAAGTCTCAAAGTGTCACCTTGGTTTCAGATGGCAGAAAACTTTCGAAAGACGTATCTCCCCACCTAACAGTTTGGACAGCAGTTAGTTTGGAGGGTGACATTAGCACTAATATTAAAAAGGGATTCAATACGTTGCAGCCAGTTTACGATTGGGTTGTAGCAAGTTGCAGCTAACTTGCTTGTGTCCCTAAATGAGAAAAAACTAAACCGATGACATACACAATAACTGAACATAAACATCGCTTATCTGCATGGGCAGCTTCCAGAGCGTCAAGTGTCAAGGAGACAAGGTTTACGGTAAAACAAGGTAAACAACTTATCGAGTCTATAGGTCTAGACACATTGGTTGACAATCCAGATAAACTACCAGCAAGAGTGGACATTGATAAACAGCACCGCCTATGGCGTGAACAACTTATTGCTGAAGCGAGTAAAATAGGATTGACCTTTACTCATGGGGTCGCCGCCAAATTAATCAACATGTACTTAAAATCGGCTTTGGTTTGCGGGGGATATGATTCGCACGTAAAGGTCGTCGATTTGCACCCTCCCATAGATGCTGTGTTGTTGAACGCTTTGTGCCGAAGTAATATCGGAGGACTGAAGTCTCGCTGGAAAGAGGCTGAGCTTGCAAGGTGGTCTAAATTTTCCTCAGATCAATATGAACAAGTGATCCAATCAATCAGAGAAGTAATGGGCAGCCGCGCGTTATGGGAAATTGAAGAATTTTGGAAAGGGCACCAGTAATGAATGAACTAAGGCGCTTTTGTCCCTGAGTAAGACTACACACCGATTAAGAGAAAAGAGGACACGTCCTCATTGATAGCGAGTTCAATGAGTGTTGACAATGTGTTTTTTTTTCATTAAATAGACTTTCAGTAAATTTAGGGTGAGCAAAAGCGTTCACCCAGATTTTAAGGTGAGTCGAAAAACAATATTTAACAGGAGTTTATGTTAGCGCTTGTATCGTGCTGGATACAACTTATGAACCCACACATGTAATATCTGTGGGTTACATCCAAAGGTTACAAATTCGACAGCTTTCGATCAAGATGGATACCAGTAACCGACTGTATCGCAAGCAGGGCAGCGATACCTAGAACCCGCCCAAGCATCTTCGATAACCTCACCACTACCAAGACAAACTGCAGCGTCCGCCCAACTATCAGTTTCGATTACTTCCGTGTCGCAATGGTCGCAAAAAACAACGTCATCATCATTCACTTTGTAAGAGTTATAAATATTTTTCATGGAGCTATCGTCTTTATAATACCCGTCAAGTTCATTGAAATTACCGTCGAAGTATTCATCGTGGCGATCTGGTATCGCTACCCACTTTCTAATGCTTTTGCTCATTGAACTTCACCCTTTATGTAGCAACGAAGGCAGGCTCCAGTGTCCCAAATGCTACGCGCATCGCTTGTGTAATCGTAAAAATCAGTACGGCACTCGCGACACGTTACACAGTCTGGCTCTGGTTCTGCGTTGTAATAGTCATGTGCATTGAACGTTTTTTCTTTTTCTTCCCAGATTTTTTTCTTCGCTTCGAATAATTCCATTATTTTTTCACGTTCTTCGTCTTCGGTAAATTGGCTACGCTCCGAGAGATCTAATGCATAATATTCAGCAAGGGCACCCCGCTGCGCAACATGCTTAACCAATCCTTTGATTAGATTGTTAGTATCAATTTCCTCACAAAAAACTGACTCAATCACATCAATGACTTTCTGCTGAAGTTCACCTTCGAGGTAAGCCCACATTTCGCTCACACTTTCGACTTTCTCAATTCCAGTGCCCTGAATTAAACGGCTTGAAAAAGCCTCGTTCGTACTGCCACCGCCAAGCAAACCCTTGATGATAATTTTTTCGTAATGTTCCATTTTTTTATAACTCATGGTGATTTCTTCACTGTGCGGAAGTATTTGGTTGTAATACTTACGCTCACTTTCTCAGCTATGCCGAATAATGGTTCAGCAATGTCAACGTAATTCTTATCAATTACTCACTGGTACTGAAGCGATAGTCACAGAGATTAGTAGGTATGGGAAGTGGCAAAATAATGGCATACAAGTCGCGAGTTGATTTCAACTCATTGATTTTATGCTTTTTGTGTGTTTTTTCTTCAGTCTAAAGTGTGATCTTTGTCATTAAAATACTGGTTGTCAGCTATTCCAATATATTGGTTACTTTCGGTACATCAATTACGGGCTAGGTGCTAACTCCGCTTTATAACTGGGTTGTTAGATGCTAATTCTGAGTTAGAAGGGATAGATTAATGCTAATTCCGATCTAAGAGCGCGGGTGAAATACAAATTCCGATCTGGAATGATGAGCTAAATACTAATTCTGATCTCAAGGTCTTGGATTGCTAGTTTTGAGGTTAAGGGTACGGCCACCTTTAGCCACGTTATCCAAGCGTTCTTCATAGTTAGCATGAATCTTGCCTTTCGCTGATCATTTTTTAATCCAGTATTTAATTGTTAACCAAACTCTCTATTGATTAATATATAAGCATCCTTAACAAAAAATAACAGCTTTTGAGCTGAACACCGTTTCTCATCATTTGATAAATTGTTTTCTTGATTATTTAGATTATTGTGCTCTAAACTAAATTAGTTCGGTACATCATTGGCCTCATGTGCGTGATAACAAGCATGAGGCTGTTGATTTTGTTTTCCCAAAGCTCTAATTGCATTGAGCTTCTGCTACTAGCTTCAGTAACTTAGCAGCCAGATCCGCAGAGTTGTCCTGCTTGTATACGGTAATGCTATCGCAATACTGGATTACAATATTGCCATTTGTTCCCATAACCACAGATGCTAGCGCCTTTTCCTGTAGGATTGTTTGCATAAATCTGATGGAGCCTTCTTCAAATTCTTCTTGTTGTTTATCATCATTCATAACTTTACCTGTTTGATAGCTCGGATTTGACGTAATAGTTGTGGTGTTACCCCTTTATCCGGTGGGCTTTTTAAATGCAGGTGTTGCAGATGATTCAGTTCCCAGTAAAACAAATCTCCACAACTGCGCCACTCACTTACACGAGCTATTTCAACGTGTTTTCGTATGCGTGCAATATGGTTGTTGCTACCCATTCGCAGTACTCCTAGCCAGTTAATATCGGGTGCTAGGGATGCCTTATTGAATACCTGCATATTGATAATCAAATCTCGAATTCCCCTAGGCTCTACTGGATAAATTAACATTCCTACCGATAAAGCTGCTCTTTCTAGCAATTTTGCTGACAGGGTATCGTGTGGTATCGACTCCATGACATCTAGGGCGGTTTTATAGTGACCGGATCGGTATGCATTGCGAACTGATTCATTGTTATTGATATAACGCTCTGAGTATAAAAGTGAAAAAGCGTTTATATATAAAACCCTCATAAACTACCTCCTATTCGATAATATAGGCCTACTGCGTAAATAAATTTACTTCGTTTTTTATTCATAATCGCATGCACTAATATAAATAAAAGTATTTTTTTCCTTATTCATAATCGCATGCACTAATATAAATAAAAGTATTTTTTCCTTATAAAATAATATCTTGTCAGTTTTATATAATTCTGTATACTCATATTTGCCACTCATGGCAATGGTGCGTCTGCTGTAAAAATGAGGGCTCCTATTTGGTAATAATGAATCCATGCTGGGGTATGCCGTATCAACAAAAACAGACGCGTTCGGTAAATTAGCCAGCTATAAGGTGATAAATTATGTTAACCAATGCATATGCGTCTTTCTCTGAGGTATCGACCAAGATTCTATCTGATATTTTTAAGACGGAGTTTCGTACTATCCCACTAGAAAATAGGCGATGTTCTCTAAATCAAGGATTTCAGCAACTTGCTAGAAACGCTGGATTCAATTGTTATCAGTCCATGCAAAAACAAGAGTCGGCACTGATCAGGACTGAAGAGCTAATTGAGGCGCTCAAATTTGCAGGACTAAGTGACGAGTTAGCAAGCAAGGCGCGTTATTCTAGACTCCTAAAATGTGATGTATTCTGTGGCTCTGACCAGCAGTTAAGTGCTGCCGTTGATCCTGATGGCATAGTATTAAATATTCCATTCCTATCAAAACCATCACCATATATTCCAGATTTTGAGTTTTATTCTCTTAATGTTCATGGTGCAGGTGGCATATGGATGACCTTGGATGAATGGGATAATTTTGTTGAAGATCTGGAAGATAATTTAGATTTTAATGGCGACCTCGAATATCAGATTGAGGAAATCTGGAACAAAAACACTCCTGACAGTTGTGGAGAGTTGTTTCTGAGTTCCAATCCAGATTGGGAGGAGTTAGCCGATTGCACAGAAGGGATACTGCGAGCGAGAGTGTTAGAACATGCGGGACATACACCACTTGATTTATTGTATGACTATTTCAGTTCCGAACGTCGTGCATAGCTGATGTTTAAGGAGAGTGACCTACCTGACTCACTCTCTGTCACAGAATGCGTTTATTATAATAGTGACCTATTCCAACCAGACTGGGCACTTCATTAAGCGACATGTTGCTTGATGAAGTGTACTGGGCTTAAATAACTAAGCGCACTGAGCCTAATAGTAAGAATAAAATCAACCTCAATCTACTCGAAGACCGTTTGGCGCATCTCATCTTTGGTCATGATCGGCTCGTATTGGATCGCTTCAACTTTCACACAATGGAAAAAACTCTCAATACAGCCAGTATCCCAGCAGTTTCCTTTTCTAATCATGCGCTACTTTAAATTGTAATTCGTTATTCAGCCTCGATAGTCTTTTGAGTAATATCGGCTATTTCGAACACTATGAACAAGCCTACTCAGGGGAGCCTCGACGGAACTGTGCCATAGATAGTAAATCACAGGCTAGCGTAGCTATCATCCACGTATCCCTAGACCAACCGATCACTTGTCGTGAGTAAAGATCAAAGATGATAGTCAAGTACAGCTAACCTTCGCTTGTGGCAAAATATCTGATATCACCCGCCCATTTTTGATTCGGAGCCGTGCGGTAACGACCAGAGACAACTGGTTCGAAGCGAAGCCCATTTTATGTTTGCTGTAATAGTTTTGCATTAAGGCTATTACCATTCTCTGCCAATTCTTTACGGATGCACCTTTAACTATCTCGGACTTTGCTGTTGTTGAAAGCTTTTCCGTCCTTTGTATCTAGAGCTGGGCGAGTTTCCTCGCGCTGGATGGCTTTCTGATGAATACAACTTTTAGAGTTTATCTTGGTTTTTATGACACTATCGACATGAATATGTATAGTACTCAATGATACAATTTGTGATCTTTCCCGAAGAAAGTTGATTCTTTTTGGTTTGATAAAAAGGGCTGGCCAAGCGGCGAGCTAGGGGATTTGCTCAAGCTATGTTTAGCGCTCAAAATTGAAGGCTTAGATAGTGTCGTGAAGCCTTTGAAGCGTATGTAACTAGCCACAGAAACTCCCACTCTTAATGAAAAGACTTATTATGAATTTTGATATCGATGCACTGAAACATCACCAATTGGTCGAAGATGGTAAACTAGAGGGATGTTACATTCATCAGCCAGCTCAAGGTAGCCAACACAATGACAAAGCTGTTTTGGCAGAGCGCCAAGCGTTGGAAAAGTTGGGATATAAGGTAATACAGCTTAAAGCTAAAAGCGGGACAACAACGTTTGCCGAGGCGATGCAAAAGCTTGCGAAGGAAACTGGTCACCTGCCTAAGGAGTAAGTGAGTGTAACCTGCCACAGCCTTACAAGTTCTCCCACCAGACTATTTTTTCATTCAAAAGAGCCAGACCGTTAGGCTGACTCTTTTTTGCCCCAAAAAAGAACTGGAATAAATACTCTACAAAATTTGGTTCGTACGTTTTACCCTACGAAAAGTTATCCGATTGAATGTAACTCAACACTATTGAGCCTTCATTGTGCTTGTTTGATTAGTCAAACTGCCTATTTAATTGGTTAAATCATCATGCAATCTTGTTGGGGATGATAAATCACTGAAAATATTGTTATTATCCTTTTTATTTATCAGTAAAACCGACTCCCATGAGATATGAATCCTCTCCTGTAGCCCCAGAAGAAAGACAAGAAACCACTAGAGAACGAGCAGCACGTCAACGCTGAGAACGTCAGGAAGAGCTGAGATCTACCGCGAGCGATGAGAAACGATGGGCTGAAAATAGAGAGCGCGTTCTTGCTGAACGCAAAGCGGTCCAACAAGCTTACGACCTAACAGAAAAAGAATGGAACGATGATTTACAAAAGCAAGCTAAAGAATATCAGTGGGACACCTCTCAACAAGAGAACGTGAGTATTGCGGTACTGACTGTTGAAGAAGGTAACGAGTATTTAGACTTGCTCATCAAAGACTCGCATGGACAACTTTCGAACGGCAAGGACTACACTGGCGTAGGCATGGGGCTTAAAGGCGCTTATGAGGTCGCTAAAGAGCTTGGCGGTTGGGGGCAACCGCTAAAGCTGTCAATATCAATGGTGTAATGAATATTGTGGTTGAGAACTACAAGCCTAAATATTTAGACCTAGGTATCCGTTGGCAAGAAGCAACACCACAAATGCTTAAAATTGGTCATGCTCTAAATACTGTTCAAGGCAATGTCAGTTTCTTGAAAGGCAACATCTATGTTGAACTTGTGTTTAGTGGTGCGGTTAATGCGGTTGACTACATTCTACATGATGAAAAAACGCTAGGTGAAGTGGTCGGCCAATTTACAGCGGATATATCTAAGGGCATTGCCGCAGGAGTTATCGCTCAAGGAATAACTATTCTGGGAGTCGCAACATTAAGTACGGTACTTGTTGTGCCAACCGCTCTAACACTTGGTATTTTCGCTGTTACTGCGTTTATTGTAGGAAAGGAAATATCTAAACTAGATGACCAATTTAAATTCACGGAACCGATGAAGAATCAAGTAGAGAAAACTATTAATGATTTCTAATGAAAAATTTAACCGAAGACTAAAGATAAAGCGTTGGCTTAAAGTGATGGCTAGTTGGCCTCTTATGGTTTTTATGGTGTGGTTGAGCTACAGCTCAATTAATGAGTTAATTAGCATTAACAACTCAATCGGTATCATTCCTAAAGTAAAACTAGCAGGTTTAGTGAACAATGTTGCTTCTTTTGTAGGCCTTCTAATATTTGGTTTTATAGCGATCATTCCCATAGCTATGCTACACAGGTCAACAGAACTATTACTAAAAGTACCATTTTCGACAAAAACAGGGCTATATTCTATAGCGATAATAGTATTAAGTTCTATTGCCTCTGCCATATGGTTAGATAACAACACGAGAGAAAAAATAAAGCAATATGACTATATTGAATGTACTTCTGAACAAGAACTTACATTAAAATCCTCAAGTCGGACGTATGTTTTAGACCCTAGTTCGTGCGATTAAATCATCTTTCAAGCTCTTGGCACAAGCACCCTGCTAGCGTATGTACATGTCATGCGCTAGCTCTCAATACTTGAAGTTATCCATTAGTTGCTAATATTCTATTTGTCGTAACGCATTTTTCGCCAATTATAAGCTATAGGGTTTTCTCAAGCTGTATTTTGCTTTACAGGAGTCAGAATGCCTGGCTCCTTTTCCCTTTGCTTGTCGCGAACGCTACCATCTTGGTCGTAGAGTATTGGTTATCGAAACCATTAACTCATGTTAGTGAAAGGAAGTTCCTGAACCCTATAGTGCTTCTTTCACCAATCTTCTGTTTGGGCCATTATCTCTAACATCCAGACGCGAAATAGCATAAGATACACGGCCTTTACTAGCACTGAGCCACTCATTGTAATGACAGATAAAACACAGCAAGCGACATTTGCCGATCTTGGCCTGATTCCAACATTAGTCGAGCGACTAGAAGCGTTGGAATACAGCCAACCGACGCCCATTCAATCCCGTTCTATTCCTGATATCCTTGAAGGGAAAGATATTATTGGTGGTGCCAATACGGGGTCTGGTAAAACCGCTGCTTTTTCGCTGCCAATCTTGCAAAAAATTGTTCAGCAAGACGAATCAAACAATCGCCGTGGCAACTTCGTTTCCCACCTGATTTTAGTACCAACTCGTGAGTTGGCATCACAGGTGGCATATAACGTCAAATCTTACTCATACCATCTCAGAGATAAGATCAAAACGGTTGCCGTATTTGGTGGTGTATCGGTGAACCCACAAATGCTGGCGCTTCGTGGTGGCTGTGACATCATTGTTGCAACGCCGGGTCGATTACTTGATCTGGTATCCAGTAACGCGATTAAGTTGGACCAAGTAAAAACGCTTGTTCTTGACGAAGCCGACCGTATGTTGAGCCTCGGATTTACCGAAGAACTGAATAAGATTCTTGCGTTACTCCCAGAGAAGAAACAGACGCTGTTATTTTCTGCAACTTTCCCTGATAAAGTGACGACGTTGGCTCAGCAGTTGCTCCGCGACCCTGTTGAAGTTCAGTTGCAGAGCGCAGAAGCCAGCACTTTGGTGCAGCGCGTGTTTAGTGTAAATAAAGGTGAGAAGACGGCGGTACTCGCGCACTTAATCAAACAGCATCAGTGGCGACAGACTCTGATTTTTGTGAATGCTAAGAATGCCTGTAATCATTTAGCTCAAAAGTTGTCAAAACGCGGTATTACCGCTGAAGTTTTCCATGGTGATAAAGGGCAGGGCGCTCGTACTCGTGTCCTTGACGGTTTTAAGTCTGGCGAGATTCAAGTTCTTATTGCCACCGATATCGCAGCACGCGGCCTTGATATAGAAAAACTTCCAGTGGTGATTAACTTCGATCTTCCGCGTAGCCCTGCTGATTATATGCATCGAATCGGTCGTAGTGGTCGTGCTGGTGAAGTAGGTTTAGGGTTATCTCTTATCGATTACGACGACTACCACCATTTCAAAGTGATAGAAAAGAAAAATAAGTTTCAACTTGAACGCGAGCAGGTAGTCGGTTTTGAAGTGGAAAACGATCAGAGTGAAGCCTACTTTTTACCAATGAAGCCGCGAGCGAAGCCTGCAGGTACGGGTAAAAAGAAGAAAAAGCGTAATCAATAGAAAACGTAAACTACATGTGAGTTTAATTACGGGAGTTGTTGGAGAAATGGAATGCTCACTAGCTTGAGTCTTCGCTTCTAGCCATTCCTTTAAAGAACAATAGAGCCCTGCTGGAGCTACCAGTAGGGCTCTATTGCTTTTCAAGATAGTGTTATTGGCGACGAGCAGGGCGTCCGCGAGGTGAACGCTTTTTAAATGCAGACGCTGCTTTGGCTTGTGACTTAAGAATAGAGTCAACGGTTAGCGGCATTGGCTCTTTAGGTTCAAGGCCATGAGGGAACGTACGAGCTCTTGGTGGTAAGTTGTATTCTTCTTCGCTCGCGCGTGGCATGCGCTTAAAGCGATAAAGGTAAAAGTTTTCTAATTTTTCTCTCGCCCATTCGGTTTTCTTTAAATACTTCACGCTACTTGCAATCGAAGGCTTAGTGTTAAAGCAATTAAAGCGCATTGCTGTATCTAGAATGTCCCAGCCGTAAAAATCCACTAACTCTTGCAACATAGTCTCTAGCTTCAACCCGTGCAGTGGATTGTTCTGTTGCAGCTCGATTCTCTCTTCGTCAGTCATCATTTTTAAGGGCCTTACTCATTAAAGGGCGGAGTTTAACAAAGTATACAATGCAGAGATATCGATAGTTACTTTGCGATGGATGCGAGCACAGTGCTCTCTACCTTGAAAGTATAAATAGGAATTAGCCGTTCTACTTGGATCTCTGCTCAAAAATGACTCAGAAAAGTTCAAGCGTCCTAGCTCGATGTTAAATTATTGTATAATAAGTGAGATTCTTGTTGTTCTTTTACTAATGTCTAATATTCCTACCCATAGCAACACATGCTTAATAAGCTCAAAATCAAAATTGGTTCATGCCGCTTTCTTAGTATGGCCTAGAAGTTTGATGTGGGTGTTGTCTCGTATTGGTCGAAGGTCTGTCTACCAAGCGAAACTCTAGTTGACGTAGTTCAACGTTGAAACATAAAAGGATGACTCAATGTCTGACAAAAGTAAGACTTTTTACAGGGATGTGCGCAAAAAACCGCATGAATTTGAAAACCGAGAAGACTTTCTAAATCATGATTTAACCGTCATGAGCTTCCGTCGCTGGGGAATTCATTTGCCCTCACGTGATTACAGTATTGAAATCGAAGACTGGGTACCTGCATTAGCAGCAACTATTGGTAAGGTGGTGATGGTCACTGCCATGGTTTCCGCTTTTGCTGCTCAGTTTGGTTTATCTCCGGAATTCATTGCAGAAAACGTGCGTTACGAATTACTTATCGCTGGAGCCCTGTTCGTCATTCTGTTTTCTGCCATCCTAAACCCGAATGCAAACTTAGCGGGCACCCATGGCCCAATGATACCGCTGATTCCTATGATTGCAGCTGCAGGAGGACACCCTCTCGCGTTAGGTTTGATGGTATGTGTTTTTGGTTTAATTCTCGCTTTAACCAAAGGTGGTTCTAAACTCATGACTCTGACTGGTATCGGGGTTCGAGGAGGGTTGTTGATCTACCTTGGTGCTGTTGGGTTGCTCGGGCAAATTAATAAGACGGAAGCGTGGGCTGCAAGTACGGACCAAGGTTACATTTCGTTTGTGGTCATAGGCCTAACCGTTATGGTTTACGCTTACTTAGCCAAGATCAATAAACGTTGGCTCGCTATCCCATTGTGCTCTGCACTCGCGGGTATTGTTGCTTATATGATGGGAGCGGAATTCACTTTTACCACAGAGCCGGGCCTGCCTAATTTCAGTCCATTCTACTGGTGGGGGGAAGATACAGGCTGGCAGTTAGGCTGGCCAACCCTAGAGCACTTTATTGCCGTGACTCCATTTGCTCTATTGGCAGTCGCTATGTGGTCCCCTGATTATCTCGGCCATCGTGTGTTTCAAGAACTTAACTACCCAAAAGAAGCGAAAGGCGTACTCATGGATGTCGACGACACGATGGTCGGAGCGTCTGTTCGTCAGGGGGTTGGTTCACTATTAGGTGGCGGTAATTTAGCTTCTTCTTGGGGTACGTACATGATTCCAGCCGCAATTGCCAAACGTCCTATTCCAGGTGGCGCACTGTTAACGGGTTTCATGTGTATTGCGGCGGCGGTAATTGGCTACCCAATGGATCTAGCAATGTGGGAGCCTGTTCTGCGTGTTGCTTTGATTGTCGGTGTATTCTTACCACTTTTAGAAGCGGGTATGCAGATGATCCATAAGCATAAAGATTCACTCAGTGCAGGTATCTGTATTTTTGCCTGTGCATTCGTTAATCCAGTCTTCGGTTGGGCAATCACGATGCTGTTGGATAACCTCGGGCTTATCGGCGACCATGAGCGTGCTAACGAACTATCGCGCAAAGATAAATATCTGATTCCTGGCACTGCGTTTATCGTTTGTGCAGGCTCCCTTGCTATTGTTGGTCAGCTTCCAGGCATTCCAGCTCTTATCGGTTAATCGAATTATGCTCTAAAGGTATAGTGAGAACAGTGAGTAAAGGGACTTGCTTCTTAAAATAGTAGACAAAAACAAAAAGCTACCTAGTACCAGGTAGCTTTTTGGTAAGTGTTCACCAAGCCCCTATTGACAGAAAAAGTGTGACACTCAGCACTTGATCCATTCTTGGCTATTGAGTG
>NZ_JAWOTC010000035.1:0-50419 GCF_033338675.1 Vibrio sp. Vb1574 | reverse complement strand
AGGAGAGACTTGAACTCTCACACCTTGCGGCGCCAGAACCTAAATCTGGTGCGTCTACCAATTCCGCCACTTCCGCATCTATTCCTAACTGCTCTGATAAAAAGAACATTTAGGAATGGTGGCTACGACGGGATTCGAACCTGTGACCCCATCATTATGAGTGATGTGCTCTAACCAGCTGAGCTACGTAGCCAAAACCATATTTTTTGTTCTCAACGCTTTGTTGCCTTGTCGTTGGGAACGGCGCGCATTATGCGAAGTTGAGTGAGATCCGTCAACAGTTTTTTTTAATAAATTTCGGAAAAAACCTCGTTCGCTTCCTTTTTAAACAAAGAGGCGTGTTTATGATCTAAAACTGGAAATAAATTAGCTTGCAGTTGCGTAATTTATTTTTGTTCATTTACTTAAGGTATTAAAAAAGCCAGCTTAACAGCTGGCTTTTAGTGTAAATGAAGTGTTTAGAATTCATTCATTTAATTAAACATTGAAGCGGAAGTGTACAACATCGCCATCTTTTACGATGTAGTCTTTACCTTCTAGACGCCATTTACCTGCGTCTTTTGCGCCATTTTCACCATTGAATTGGATGAAATCGTCGTAACCGACTACTTCTGCACGAATAAAGCCTTTCTCGAAGTCAGTGTGGATCTTACCTGCCGCCTGAGGCGCAGTTGCACCAACAGGGATTGTCCAAGCACGTACTTCTTTAACACCTGCTGTGAAGTAGGTGTGTAGAGTCAGTAGTTCGTAACCAGAGCGAATTACACGGTTCAGGCCCGGCTCTTCGATCCCCATATCTGCTAGGAATTCTTCGCGATCTTCATCTTCTAGTTCAGATAGTTCAGATTCGATAGCTGCACATACAGGTACAACGACATTGTTTTCTTTTTCTGCGAACTCACGAACCGCATCTAGATATGGGTTATTTTCGAAGCCATCTTCGTTTACGTTTGCAATGTACATAGTTGGCTTCAGTGTTAGGAAGTTTAGGTAGCCGATTGCTGCTAACTCTTCTTTAGATAGCTCAACTGTGCGTGCCATGCCGCCTTCAGTTAGTACTGGTAACAGTTTTTCTAGTACGGTTAGTTCAAATTTTGCGTCTTTATCGCCGCCTTTTGCCTTCTTCGCGTTACGTTGAATCGCTCGCTCACAAGAATCTAGGTCAGCCATTGCAAGTTCAAGGTTGATCACTTCGATATCTTCGATAGGTGAAACTTTACCTGAAACATGAACAATGTTTTCGTTTTCAAAACAACGTACAACGTGGCCAATCGCGTCTGTTTCACGGATGTTAGCTAGGAATTTGTTACCTAAACCTTCACCACGTGATGCACCAGCAACAAGACCAGCGATGTCCACGAACTCCATCGTCGTTGGAAGAACTCTCTGTGGGTTAACGATCTTAGCTAGTGCGTCTAGACGTAGATCTGGCACAGGAACCACACCAGTGTTTGGTTCAATGGTACAGAACGGGAAGTTTGCTGCTTCGATACCCGCTTTAGTTAGTGCGTTGAACAGAGTTGATTTACCTACGTTAGGTAGACCAACGATGCCACATTTAAAACCCATGATAGTAACCTTATTCAGCTTTGAACGTGTGGAGGCGATTTTGTGCTTTAGATAGGCCATCCTTAATCAGGATATCTAGACAACGAACAGCCTCATCAGCTGCTGCATCTAAAAGCTCTTGCTCTTTAGCTGGCGCTTTACCTAATACAAAACCCGCCACTTTATCTTTGTGTCCCGGATGACCAATGCCAATACGAAGACGATAAAAATCTTTGTTATTGCCCAGTTTGCTAATGGTGTCACGCAGACCGTTGTGTCCACCGTGACCCCCACCTTTTTTAAACTTAGCGACACCTGGCGGTAAGTCTAGCTCGTCATGAGCGACCATGATCTCTTCAGGTTTAATTTGATAAAATTTCGCAAGCGCTGCGATCGATTTACCTGATAGATTCATGAAGGTGGTTGGGATAAGCAAACGGAGATCCTGGCCATTGACCATAATGCGTCCTGTTAGACCAAAAAACTTTGGTTCGTTCTTCAGTGTAACGTTGTGAACGCGTGCTAATTCTTCTACAACCCAAGCGCCCGCATTGTGACGAGTTCTGGCGTATTCTGGTCCTGGATTAGCAAGACCAACAAGAAGTTTGATTTGTTGACTCAAGGTTAGGATCTCTCTGGAATCTCAAAAAGCGCAGTATGATAGCACAGAAAACTCGCGGTGGGCGACCAAGGGATTTTCTAGTTATCAGTACAAATAAAAAAACACCCCAAAGAGGGGTGCTTTTGAAATCAGTGTAACTGAAATGTTCGTATTAGTTGAACATTGCAGAGATTGACTCTTCATTGCTGATACGACGAATCGCTTCAGCCAGCATGCGAGATAGGCTTAGTGTTGTCACTTTACCTGTTGCAGCCATCTCTTTAGACAGAGAGATAGAGTCAGTTACGATAACTTGGTCAAGAACTGAGTTCTTGATGTTATCCGCAGCGTTGCCTGAGAATACTGCGTGAGTAGCGTAAGCGAATACACGCTTAGCACCGCGCTCTTTTAGTGCTTCAGCTGCTTTACATAGTGTGCCACCTGTGTCGATCATGTCATCAACGATCACACAGTCACGACCTTCAACATCACCGATTAGGTTCATTACTTCAGAAACGTTTGCACGTGGACGACGCTTATCTACGATTGCGATGTCGATGTCGCCTAGTGCTTTTGCTGTTGCACGAGCACGAACAACGCCACCTAGGTCAGGAGATACCACTACAGGGTTATCTAGACCGCGAGCCTGCATATCTTCAAGTAGCACTGGCGTGCCGAAGATGTTGTCTACAGGTACATCGAAGAAGCCTTGAATTTGCTCTGCGTGTAGGTCGATAGTTAGAACGCGGTCAACACCAACGTTAGATAGGAAATCAGCAACAACTTTTGCAGTAATTGGCACACGCGCAGAACGTACACGACGGTCTTGGCGAGCGTAGCCGAAGTAAGGGATAACTGCAGTGATACGGCCTGCTGAAGCACGGCGCATTGCATCAATCATAACAACCAATTCCATTAGGTTGTCGTTAGTCGGTGCACAAGTGGATTGAATGATGAAAACATCGCTACCACGAACATTCTCATTGATTTGAACTGCAACTTCGCCATCAGAAAAGCGAGAAACAGATGCATCACCAAGAGAGATGTAAAGACGATCAGCAATACGTTGGGCTAGTTCAGGTGTTGCGTTACCAGCAAATAGCTTCATATCAGGCACGGTGGAAACCTCGGGTTTGCGTCCAGTTTAAATAGGTCGGTGTGAGGCTGATTGGTATTCAGCCAAAGTCTCTTTTAATGGCGAAATATTGCGCCCTTGAGCGGCAAATGCCGAGACTTTATCAGAGAGTTGTGCAAGGATAGTTTCTGCTTCAGATTTGCTCGAAAATTCAGCAAAAACGCAAGATCCTGTCCCCGTCAATCTTGACGGCGCGTATTGTAGCAGCCAAGAAAGTTGCTTATCAACCTCTGGGTAGAGCATTCGTACAATTTTTTCGCAATCGTTTACGCTTGGCGTATTTAAAAGTGTTTCTAGATCTCGTTTTGGGGTGTTTCGCGTCAGATCTGGATGACAAAAAACGTCGACGGTTGCGATAGATACATTCGGTCTGACGACTAAGTACCACTTTTCTTCGGGATAAGCAGGAGAGAGTTTTTCACCAACACCTTCAGCAAAAGCTGCAAATCCGCGCACAAATACGGGCACGTCTGCGCCCAGTTTTAAACCAATTTCAGCCAGTTCGTCGTCAGTTAGATTCAGTTGCCATAAGTAATTCAGTGCCACTAATGCTGTAGCTGCGTTCGATGAGCCCCCACCAATGCCTCCACCCATAGGCAGCACTTTCTGTAGCTCAATATGCGCGCCAAAAGGGCAGTTTGAGTAAGCTTGAAGCGCGGTTGCTGCTTTCCAAATTAAATTGTCTTGAAGAGGCACACCTTCTATCTCTGGAGAAATCGTAATATCACCAGAATAGTTCGCTTGAATAGTGAGCTCATCGCCGTGATCGACGAATTGGAATAACGTTTGTAACTCGTGGTAGCCATTCTCTGTACGGCCGTTGATATATAGAAAGAGATTCAATTTCGCTGGTGATGGCCAGCGTGTTGAAAGTTCAATCATTGGGTGATGTTCCATTTTGTGATCACTAGATTTATTTTGACATCAGCTGTGGTGAGTTTCAGCTTATTTGGCAGAGGGAGAGACTGTTCATGCCATTGAACGTCGCCATATCGTTGATAAGCAATACTCCAATCATTTAAACCAATTTGTTTGTTTAACGCTTGCAGTGTATTGGTTGGAGACAGTTGGAATTTGTCGGCATCGGTCGGTAGACCTAATAGCCAGTCAGGCATGTGATCGACGGGCATCATCAACCCTGTAAGACGGTAAATCAGCTGGTTAGCACTGCGAGAAGAAAGGACCTGATCGTCGTAAGTTTCTACTGTGGCGCCTTGTGGGGTGATGGTGAGCTTTAATGCCGTTTGTCCGAGAATCGTTGTTAAACGCAACTGGCTTAGTGCTGAAGAATGTTTCCAGTAGAAGTTTAAATTTTGTCTTTGGTCTGGGCCAATATAACCAAGTTTCCCCGTTGCTTGAAAATCTTGGATGGTTTCGAGTCGCTGCTCGTGAGCTTGCCATTCAACGCTGGTAACACTTTCAGGAACGGACGAACAACCAGCGAGCAGTAAGCTCGACAAGAAAAAAAGAATAAAGGAGCGTAACGTCATGTTTGATGGCTTATTAATCAGTTTCATCGGGAATCGCTCACAACTATAGCATTGAAAAGTCGCACTTAGGAAAACAAATCCGGCTTACCCTTTCAATAAATGCGTGCTTACAGTAAAATTCTGGACCTATTTTATAACCTATCCCAGAGATACCACGTTAGATGTCCTTGCTTGCTATTGGAATTAATCACAATACAGCGTCTGTCGACTTGCGAGAGAAGGTGGCGTTTGGTCCGGATAAACTCGGCCCTGCACTCGAGCAACTTAGAGAGCACGAAGCGGTTAACGGCAGTGTGATTGTTTCAACCTGTAACCGAACTGAGTTGTACTGCGATGTTAAGCAAGGAGCGCGAAACAAGTTGATCGATTGGCTTGCTCAATTTCATCAAGTGAGCCGCGAAGATTTAATGCCGAGTTTGTATGTTCATGAAGAACAAGCTGCAATAAAGCATTTGATGCGCGTATCGTGCGGTCTTGACTCTCTGGTGTTGGGTGAGCCTCAAATTTTGGGGCAGGTAAAGCAAGCATTTTCTGACTCGCGAGATCATCAAGCTGTCGATGCCTCGATTGATAAACTGTTTCAAAAGACGTTCTCAGTCGCCAAACGGGTGAGAACAGAGACAGATATTGGTGGTAATGCCGTGTCCGTGGCTTATGCGGCATGTACACTGGCAAAACATATTTTTGAGTCGTTATCAGATTCAACCGTGCTTTTAGTTGGTGCGGGTGAGACGATTGAATTGGTCGCGAAGCATTTAGCGTCCAACGGTTGCACAAAAATGATTGTCGCGAACCGCACTAAAGAGCGCGCGCAAGGCTTAGCGGACCAATTTGGCGCAGAAGTGATCAGTTTGAACGAAATTCCTGAACATTTGGCGAAAGCGGACATTGTGATTAGCTCAACGGCGAGCCCATTGCCTATTATTGGCAAAGGTATGGTCGAAACGGCTCTAAAGCAGCGCCGACATCAACCTATCTTGTTAGTCGATATTGCGGTGCCGCGAGATGTAGAGTCGGAAGTCGGTGAACTGAACGACGCATATCTGTATTCTGTTGATGACTTGCAATCTATCATCGACAGCAACATTGAGCAGCGTAAAGTCGAAGCGATTCAAGCTGAAGCGATTGTTAGTGAAGAAAGCGCTGCATTTATGACATGGTTGCGTTCACTGCAAGCCGTCGATAGTATTCGCGACTATCGCAAATCAGCCAACGAAATTCGTGAAGAGTTACTGAGCAAAAGTTTGCAATCTTTAGCGGCAGGCGCAGATCCGGAGAAAGTGCTGCGCGAGCTGAGTAATAAACTCACCAACAAACTGATTCACGCTCCAACTCGCGCATTGCAAAGTGCAGCAGAGCAAGGCGAACCAGCAAAATTAACGATTATCCGCCAAACACTTGGCTTGGATGATCTATAACTCACGCTTTTTATTAAGAAAACGACACTATGAAAGCCTCTATTCTGACTAAGCTAGAAACGCTAGTAGAACGTTACGAAGAAGTTCAACATCTTCTTGGTGATCCTGATGTAATTGGAAATCAGGACAAATTCCGTGCTCTATCAAGAGAGTACTCTCAGCTAGAAGAAGTAACCAAGTGCTTCCAAGCTTATCAACAAGCACAAGAAGATCTTGTCGCCGCTGAAGAGATGGCAAACGAAGACGACGAAGAAATGCGTGAAATGGCGCAAGAAGAAATCAAAGAAGCGAAAGCGACGATTGAGCGTCTTACTGATGAGTTACAGATTCTTCTTCTGCCAAAAGATCCGAACGATGATCGTAACTGTTTCCTAGAAATTCGTGCAGGTGCGGGTGGCGACGAAGCGGGTATCTTCGCGGGTGATCTATTCCGTATGTACAGCAAGTACGCAGAAAAGCGTGGCTGGCGCATCGAAGTCATGTCTTCAAACGAGGCAGAGCACGGTGGTTACAAAGAGATGATCGCGAAAGTAAGCGGCGACGGTGCATACGGCGTGTTGAAATTTGAGTCAGGCGGTCACCGTGTACAGCGTGTTCCTGCAACTGAATCTCAAGGCCGTGTGCATACTTCTGCTTGTACAGTAGCAGTAATGGCGGAAATCCCTGAAGCGGATCTGCCTGAAATCAAAGCAGCAGACCTGAAAATCGATACGTTCCGTGCATCTGGCGCGGGTGGTCAGCACGTTAACACCACGGATTCTGCAATCCGTATTACCCACTTACCAACGGGTACGGTAGTAGAGTGTCAGGATGAGCGTTCACAGCACAAGAACAAAGCGAAAGCAATGGCGGTTCTTGCTGCTCGTATCGTTCAAGCGGAAGAAGAGCGTCGTGCCGCAGAAGTGTCTGATACACGTCGTAACCTTCTAGGTTCTGGTGACCGTAGTGACCGTATTCGTACATACAACTACCCACAAGGTCGTGTGTCTGATCACCGTATCAACCTGACCATCTATCGTTTGAACGAAGTGATGGAAGGTGACCTGCAGAGCTTGATTGATCCTGTGATTCAAGAGCACCAAGCAGACCAACTTGCGGCGCTCGCAGAGAACGGCTAATCGATGAGCCAAGTTCAATCGATTGAGCAAGCACTGAAAAGTGCGACGGCGAAACTGGCAGAAGGCGGCAAAGAGTCGCCTTCTCTCGATGCAGCTGTACTCCTTTGCCATGTCCTTGGCAAACCACGAACTTACCTGCTGACCTGGCCAGAAAAAGCGTTAGAAGCAGAGCAAAAATCTCAGTTTGATGCTCTACTTGAACGACGTTTAACTGGTGAACCCGTCGCTTATATTATTGGTGAGCGAGAGTTTTGGTCTTTACCGTTTAAAGTTTCTCCTTCTACCCTGATACCTAGACCGGATACAGAACGTTTGGTCGAAGTTGCACTCGATAAGACCTACGAGCAAACTGGGCCTATTTTAGATCTTGGAACGGGGACGGGAGCTATCGCCATCGCGCTTGCATCTGAAATGCCAAAGCGTCAAGTGATGGGCGTAGACCTTAAGCAAGAAGCGAAAGCACTTGCAGAGTACAATGCTGAGCAGCTAAACATCAAAAATGTGACCTTTGCTCAAGGCAGTTGGTTTGAGCCTATTACAGAAGGTACGAAGTTTGCTTTAATTGTCTCCAACCCGCCATATATTGATGAAAAAGATCCACATTTATCCCAAGGTGATGTGCGCTTTGAGCCAAAATCTGCATTAGTTGCTAAAGAGAATGGCTTAGCTGATATTCGTCATATCTCGGATCTTGCTCGTCAGTATCTTGAAGTGGGCGGTTGGCTGGCATTTGAACATGGTTATGATCAAGGTGAGGCGGTGCGTGAGATAATGCGTGGCTTTGGTTACCAACAGGTCGCTACGGAAAAAGATTATGGCGGTAACGATCGAGTAACGCTTGGGTGTCTGGCCAGTTAATCATGGAAGTCAGCAAACACTAACTAAAAAGAGAAGAAAAATGTACGTAGCTCTAAAACACATACACTTAGTGACGATCGCTCTCAGCGCGACGCTACTATCGATCCGATTCGTGTTAATGATGATGAACTCACCGAAGCGAAATAATCGCTTTTTGAAAGTGTTTCCCCACATCGTTGATACTGCATTGCTAGTGTCAGGTATTGCGCTTATTTTCATTACGGGTTTCATCCCGTTTACCGATGCCGCACCGTGGTTAACAAACAAAATCACCTGCGTACTGGCGTACATTGCGCTTGGATTCTTCTCATTGAAACTTGCGAAAAACAACCTACTGAAGATATTTGGCTTTTTCGGCGCATTAGGTTGGTTGGTCATGGCTGCAAACATTGCTGTGTCTAAGAGCCCTACGTTATTTGGATAAGACGTCATGTTAGAGTTTTTTGACGAAGATTTTGACAATATACCGTTGGTGGAAGGTGCGCTTGAGCTAAACAAAGCGATTAACCCAGAAACCAAAGTACATTGGGCGAAACAAGAGTTAGAGCGTCTTTACAAAGATGCAGAAGCCACGCTTGTTCATGAAACCGATGAAGAGCAACGATTTGATGCATTCCTACGACTGTTTTTCCACGAGTGGGGGTTCAAAGGCGACGAGCAGGAATACTTTATTTCGGACAACAGCTTCATCGATAAAGTTTTGGAGCGCAGAAAAGGTATTCCTGTGAGCTTAGGTTCGATTTTGTTATACCTAGGCAAAAAGCTGGGTTTCCCGCTTAAGGGAGTTACTTTCCCTACTCAGTTCCTGTTAAAAGTCGACTGGATGCATAAGAAGCCAGACTACATCAACCCATTTAATGGTGAGTATGTAGGTGAAAGGATTCTTCAAGCTTGGCTTATTGGCCAGGAAGGACCGCTAGCTCAGCTAAAGCCTGAACATTTTGAGGAAGCTGACAACCCAACAATTATTGGTCGCTGGTTGGCATTGATTAAAAGTGCGATGTTGCGTGAAGAGCATTATACGCTGGCATTACGTTGTACGAATCTTGCTCTAACGTTTGTGCCAGATGACCCATACGAAATTCGTGACCGTGGTTTTATTTTCCAACAGCTAGAGTGCCCTCAAGTAGCGGTATCAGATTTTCAGTACTTTATTGACCAATGCCCTGACGATCCGGCTTCCGAGCTACTAAAATCACAAGTTAATGTGATGAGTGAAACGCACGTCACACTTCACTAATTTTATCGATGTGCCGAACTGTGGCGTATCGTGGACAGAAAAAGAGAATTAAAATGGAACAGAAAATCGTTAATATCGGCGACATTCAGGTTGCTAACGACAAGCCATTCACCCTATTTGCAGGTATGAACGTTCTTGAGTCTCGTGATCTTGCGATGCAGATCTGTGAGCACTACGTAAAAGTAACGGAAAAACTTGGTATTCCTTACGTATTTAAGGCGTCGTTTGACAAAGCAAACCGCAGTTCTGTTCATTCATACCGTGGTCCAGGTCTGGAAGAAGGTATGAAAATCTTTCAGGAGCTGAAAGACACTTTTGGTGTAAAGATCATCACGGACGTTCACACTGAAGCGCAAGCTCAACCTGTCGCTGACGTGGTAGACGTTATTCAGCTTCCTGCATTCCTAGCTCGTCAAACTGACCTTGTTGAAGCTATGGCCAAAACAGGTGCGGTTATCAACGTGAAGAAACCTCAATTTATGAGCCCAGGTCAAGTGGGTAACATCGTTGAGAAGTTCGCAGAATGCGGTAACGACAAGATCATCCTATGTGAGCGCGGTTCTTGCCACGGCTACGACAACTTAGTGGTTGATATGCTTGGTTTTGGTGTGATGAAAAATGCTTCGAAAGGTAGCCCAATCATCTTTGACGTAACGCACTCACTACAAATGCGTGACCCATCAGGCGCAGCATCTGGCGGCCGTCGTGAGCAGACAGTTGAACTTGCAAAAGCGGGTCTAGCGACAGGCATCGCAGGTCTATTTATCGAAGCGCACCCAAACCCAGACCAAGCGCGTTGTGATGGCCCATCTGCACTGCCTCTAGACAAGTTAGAGCCATTCTTAGCACAAATGAAATCGCTTGATGATCTGATCAAGAGCTTTGCAGATATCGATATTAAGTAAACGCCAGATGACTGGTGGTAACAAATACTATAGCCAACCGAGTGTTGGCTATTTTTTTATCTGAAAAACTGTAAATTCTCAAACTTGTTACTGATGAATTTGTTATTGCTAAACAATGCATCATAATTATTAAATCAATGTGTTAGGGTGCACGTGGTTTTCAAATAGATCCAATGCTTAAAATGTGCATCAGTAATCCCAATAAGAAAAAGGTAAATAAATGAATCAGCGTCTGATGATCAAAACTGTTTTGAGTGCCGCTATCTTGGCCTCGTTAGCAGGGTGTGCTACGCAACCTGCACCAGAATGGAATGCCGATACAACCTATAAATTGACCGTGTTGCACACTAACGATCATCATGGTCGCTTTTGGCAAAATCGATACGGTGAATATGGCATGGCGGCGCGTAAAACGTTAATCGATGATTTGCGAGAAGAAATACAGGCTGAGGGGGGCAGCGTGTTACTGCTTTCTGGTGGTGACATCAACACAGGAGTACCTGAGTCTGATTTACAAGATGCCGAGCCGGATTTCAAAGGCATGAGCAAAATTGGTTACGATGCGATGGCTCTAGGTAATCATGAGTTTGATAATCCATTGGACGTGCTATTCAAGCAGCAAGAGTGGGCAAACTTTCCGATGTTGTCTGCCAATATTTACGATAAAAATACGGGCAAGCGTTTATTCCAACCATACGCGATGTTTAACAAGCAGGGCATTAAAATTGCGGTCATTGGTCTTACAACCGAAGACACAGCGAAACTTGGCAACCCTGAATTCATTGAACAAATTGACTTCCGTGACCCGAAAGAAGAAGCCAAGAAGTTGATTGCAGAACTGAAAGAAACAGAGTATCCAGATCTGATTTTTGCTGTCACGCATATGGGACACTATGAAAATGGTAATAGAGGCATCAATGCTCCCGGCGATGTGGCGTTAGCTCGTTATTTGAATGACGGCGATCTCGACATGATCGTTGGAGGACACTCACAAGAGCCTGTTTGTATGGAAGGGCCAAACGTTATCAAAAAGAACTTTAAACCAGGTGATGAATGTCAGCCCGATAAACAAAATGGTACCTTTATTGTTCAGGCACATGAGTGGGGGAAATATGTGGGACGCGCCGATTACGAGTTTCGTAATGGCGAACTCTCGATGGTGAGCTACGATCTGATCCCAGTAAACTTGAAAAAGAAAGTTAAAGTTGATGGTCAGTCGCAACGAGTCTTGATCCAAGAAGAGATTAAACAAGACGAAGCGATGCTTGAGTTTCTTCGTCCTTATCAAGAAAAAGGTCAGGGCAAACTAAACGTGAAGATTGCAGAATCTAACGGTAAGCTTGAGGGTGACCGCAATGTGGTTCGTTACCAGCAAACAAACTTAGGTCGATTAATTGCAACGGCTCACATGGAACGTGCGAAAGCAGATTTCGCCGTAATGAATTCTGGCGGCGTTCGCGATTCGATTGCTGCGGGTGATATTACTTATAAAGACGTGCTCACTGTTCAGCCATTTGGCAATATGGTTTCTTACGTTGATATGACGGGTAAAGAGGTATTAGATTATCTAAATGTCGTTGCAACTAAGCCTGTTGACTCTGGTGCTTATGCACAGTTTGCCGGCATTGCGATGAGTATCAATAATGGTGAGGTAACCAATGTGTTTATTGGTAATAAGCAACTTCGCTTAGATGGTAATTACCGCTTTACCGTACCAAGCTACAATGCTGCTGGTGGTGATGGTTACCCTAAAATCGACGATCATCCAGGGTATGTAAATACAGGTTTTACCGATGCTGAAGTTTTGAAGGATTATTTAGAAACACACAGCCCTATTGATGTTAATGAGTATGCCCCTTCAGGTGAAATCACGTATTTAGTTGATACGGCGATTGATCAGTAACCCAACAGAGAAAAAGCGATTGACTCAAACTCGCTGATATCATTAACTAAAAGCGCAGATCCAATTCAGTCTGCGCTTTTTGTTTTTATGAGGAGAATCTTGATGACTCCGGCCATTAATCTTGCGAAAAAGAAAAAAATTCCACACACGATTCATCAGTATGAGCATGACCCTAGAGCCGATAGTTATGGCTTGGAGGCTGCTGAAGTACTGGGGCAGGATCCGAAAACAGTATTTAAAACCTTGCTGTTCTGCTTGAACGGGGAGCCAAAGAACCTTGCGGTTGCGATTATCCCTGTTGATCAAAAGCTGAACCTAAAACTGGCGGCGAAAGCAGCGAAGGGCAAAAAGGCCGATATGGCTGATCCGGAAATCGCCCAAAAGACCACAGGTTATGTCGTTGGTGGAATTAGCCCACTAGGGCAGAAGAAAGCCTTACCTACTTTTTTGCACGAAAGCGCAGCAGAGCAAGACAAAATCTGTGTGAGTGCTGGTAAACGTGGTTTAGAAATTGAGTTAGCCCCGAGAGATTTGCTGAGCTTAACTCGTGGTCAGTTTGCACCTCTTTGTTTGTAAACTCATGACAAATAAAAAGGACGCTCATGAGCGTCCTTTTTTGATCTTGCCTGTCAGTGAAGCGTTACTTCTTCAGACTCAATGTACCACCAGTGCGTTTAGCTGGTTTGCTTGGTTTGCTTGGTTTGCTTGGTTTCGCGGCATTTGGGTTCATGTAATGCTGCTTAGGCTTACTCAGTGATTGAGGCTTGTTTGCTGAATGCGTATTGCTCGATGCATCTGGTTTACGGTGCGATTTACCATGCTCGCCTTGCGGTCTGCTGCGTTCACCTTGTGATTTCGCTTTGTAATGTTCTTTAGCTGGACGTCCGCCTTCATCATCACGCTGACGACGCTTTTGTTGACCTTTTTTCGAGTTTGGTGCATGACGGAATTCATCAGCATTGTTACCGCGGAAAGTTCGTGTCTTCTGGTTACGACGAGCAGTAGAATCTTGGTTTTCTTCACGGCTATCAAACAGCTTCGCGTCGGTCGCTTTACGAATGTTGCGACCTCTAGAGTCTGTTTTTGATGCTTCTTCTGTACCTACCGAGCCTTCACACATTGCTAGGATCTCTGCCACTTCTTCGTCACTTAGATAACGCCATTTTCCATTCGGAATACCATCAAGAGAGATATTCATGATGCGAACGCGACGCAGCTTGAATACTTCATAGCCCAGCGCTTCACACATGCGACGGATCTGACGGTTAAGTCCTTGAGTGAGCACAATACGGAAAGAGAATTTAGTCTCTTTTGTTACCTTACAAGGTAGGGTGACTGTGTCGAGAATCTTAACGCCACTCGACATCTGTTTGAGAAACTCGCCTGTAATTGGCTTGTCCACGCGTACGACGTACTCTTTTTCGTGGCTGTTGCCTGCGCGAAGGATTTTGTTCACGATGTCGCCATCGTTGGTCAAAAAGATCAGACCATCAGAGGGTTTGTCTAAGCGGCCGATCGGAAAGATACGTTTTTGGTGGCCGATGAAATCAACGATGTTTCCAGGGACGTCTCTCTCAGTTGTACAGGTGATGCCTGTTGGTTTATTGAGAGCGATATAAATCGGCTTCTCTTTTGCTGCCACTGGCTTACCATCCACACAAACATCATCACCAGGTAGCACTTTTGTCCCCATTTCAGGTTTGTTGCCATTAATGGTGACACGGCCTTGCTCAATTAGTCTGTCTGCTTCACGGCGTGAGCAAAACCCCGTTTCACTGATGAATTTATTTAATCGTTTAGCGTTGTCTTGTGACATTTTTGTCTCCTAACGTTTCACAACGGCGAATGAAGCTCCCTTCCTTTAAGGGGAAGGAAGAATAAGGGCGGGCATTCTAGCATTAGGGTGAAATTTAGCCTAACCGTTTTTGGTGACGTTCGCGGGTTTCTAATTTCTTTTCCGCACTTTTTCTAAGTAGGACGTAAACGGCTCCAGTTCCACCGTGAAAGCGTTGCGCACTATGGACGCATTGGACTTCCTTTATTTGTCGTAGCCAACTGCTAACAAAGCTTTTCATCATTGCAGGTGGATTTGAGCGTTCTCCTCGACCATGGACGATAACGACCGTTCTAATGTCCATTGATAGGCATTGCTTTAAAAACGTCACGACTTCATCACGTGCTTCTTTCAATGTTTTACGGTGCAAATCCAAGCGAGCTTGGATTGGATACTTACCAAGGCGAAGTTTGCGGTAAACCCCGTCCTGTACACCATCACGTTTGAACTCAACAAAGTCCTCTGGCTTGAGCATTTCAGCGTGATCAAGTGATAGGTATTCTGGGTCATCTTCCGTTAACCAGATTGCTGCTTCGCGTTTTGCGAGCTGTGCTTCTGTTACTTGGTGTACTTTTTTGTGTTCGGTGGTGTCTTGAGTGATTGGCTTTACATCGCCCATCATCTGTTGAAATAGATCAAAATCGTCGTCGTGAGACATAGCAGTAATCTCATTAAGAACAGGGAAGAATAATAGGATTATATCAATGAGTGGTGCATTGAGATCAAATAAAAAACCGGAGTAGGCAAGTAACCGACTCCGGTGCAAAGCGTTTCTAGAGCTAAGCGAGATCTAGTGAGGAGATTTGTCGTTCATGATCTTGTATATGAAGAAACCGCCGTAAAATAACATCAGACCAATTGCCCCAAAAATTACTATCATTGACGATAGACCCACTGCATTACCAAATAGGAGATCAAGCCAAAAGTCCATACGTTTCCTCCAAGATGTTCCCGACAGGAATAAACTAAATGGCGGTGTCTTGTTGCACACTGATCTGGATCAATTATGTTGCTAAGGTTAATAAACTGTATTTTGTTGTGAGTTATCAGTCACATTTTACGTGCTAGTGTTCAGTTATTCATCAAACGAATTAAGACCTAAGGTTTTTTTGTAAAAAGCACTTGCGCCACAGTTCAGAATCCGTAATATACGCATTCGTTGACGGGGACAATTCCTCAGTTAAACATCTCGGTGAATAGCGCAGCTTGGTAGCGCATCTGGTTTGGGACCAGAGGGTCGGGGGTTCGAATCCCTCTTCACCGACCACTTTCAGAAAGCCTGCTCAATGAGCAGGCTTTCGTCGTTTTAGCGGCAGCAAATTTGACTTTGATAGTAGCGAACCAAATGGGGTTCGCCTGAAGTTAGAATATGGCTCTTCATCGACACATATTGAGAAAAAGGCTCTACAGAAATGTAGGGCCTTTTCATTTTTTAGAGCGAGTAAATTTATTACTTGATGTCACACGAGATAGTATTGATAGGAGTTTCAGAAGTAGTGAAACAGACATAAGCGGTCTTTGGGTGATTTGGCCCAATCTTGACGTAACCCGCTTTTAAATCGTCTTCATCAAACGTTACTGAGTGAGATTTGCTTGTATTTCCATCATAGTAAACCGCTTCAAAGCCTTGGTTCATCATATGTGCAACGCGATTTCGAGTGTGGGCTGTTGAAAACGTGATGTTCGCGCAACGCATCATTGGTTTTTCGGTAATAAGAAATTGACCACTCTCTTTATCTAAAACACCGCCTTTTACTTCCGGAGTTATATCAATAGCTTGAAAAGCTTCTACGTTGCATGGCGGTTTAGCATAAGACAGCGAAGAAGTGAGCATAATTCCAATCGTGTATAGGAATAAATATTTAAATTTCATATGAGTTGTTTTGTATCCACTTAGCTTAACGGCGTTTTATAAGAAAGTTTGAATGAATTTTAAATGGTTGTATTTAAATAATTGTATTTAAATGGCATTTTTCAAACAATCACTAGATATCACAATTTGCTTGGCGCGTCTTACCCAGTGGTTTGATGTTAAATCCCCGATTTTTAAGCAGTTCAATCAGGTTATCTTTACCTACTAAATGCAAGCCACCAACAACAACGGTGTAACGACCCGATTGCTGAGGTAGAACACTGCCAGTGTCGAGTTTTTTAGCCCAATCTCGATTACGCTCGTATAAAAAGGCTTGGTTAAACTCTTCTGTTGTATGATCGGTCAAAGAGGCTTCGACCAACATGCTACCATCACCACTCTTCCAACTCTCTATCAAGCATTGAACCAACTCTTCTCCGCCATCATATTCTTCAATTGATGAGAGAAGTATCTCTTTACCGCCTTCTGATTGACCTGCGATTAAATCGATTTGGAATTGCACGGACTCCAGTGGAATGACCGGGATTTGCTTTTTATCAGCGAGTCCTATTAAGTGCATGTCGACCCCTTTATCAGAGACATACCCCAGTTTGTTGACTAAAGCGAGTTGGATGGTGAATGCCGCCATCCAAGGTGGGGAATTTAGGAGTTGAGTTTCTGGCAAACCTAAATCTTGGGCAATTTCAATTAAGTGGCGACGTTGAGCTCTGTCTAAAACATCTTTAGAAAGAATGGTTGTTTGTGGGTAAACCAAGCCTTCAGAATTCCTGACGTCTGCTTCAATAATCAACCCTGCGCTTTGGCTTAAATGCTGGATGACCGTTCTAGGGAGTGGGTACATCGTTTTATCCCCCACATGTACCGAGCCAATAATCATAAGTTCGGTTTCCCCTTTTTTCGCTAACCAATGCTGTGGCTCTGCATAAGAGGAAAAAGGAGTCAAAGTAACAAGTAGAGATGATATGAGCGTCAAGAGACGAAACATAGAATGGTCCTCAGATAAGATACCTTTAAACTTTATACGCAAAATAGCGTGAGGTTAAGTGCAATTTCTCCAGTGGGGTATTCGACAAAATCGTCATTTCTAAAAATATTGACGAGTTTTGACGACGAATAAATGAGAGTCACTTCACGAAAGGTAAATAGGTAATTCGCTTACTAATGGTTCACAAAATAATTAGGCGTGATCCAAATCTTACAAAATCAGTCGTAACTCATGAATATAAGTGACCTAGATCGCAGCAAACTCGTCAAAACAAGTTGTTCGATTTTGACGTGTATTGTAACTCCATGAAAATTAGGTTTTTATTGTTTTTGCTGAGTGTCATTTTTTGAGCTGGATCACTTCCTATTTCTATTTATTTTACGCTTAGAAATAACAGGTTGTATGTTGAATGTAACGGTTAGGCACCTCGCATTTGAGGGGCCGAGATTTTTATCATTGTCGTTTTGAACCACTGACTTTTTTGGGGAAGTAAGATGTTTAAACCTAGTCTGATTGCTGTTTCTGTTATCACTACATTAGCAGGTTGCTCTGCGCTGCAAAGCTCTGAACAACAAGTTGTAAACTCATTGGCTGATAACCTTGATATTCAATATGAAGTGTTGACTAACCACGGCGCAAATGAAGGTCTTGCGTGTCAAGACATGGGGGCAGAGTGGGCGTCTTGTAACAAGGTAAACATGACGCTGGTTAACCAAGGTGAAGCGGTTGACTCAAAAGATTGGGCTATTTACTTCCATAGCATTCGTCTGATTCTGGATGTTGAAAACGAACAGTTTAAAATCTCTCGCGTAACGGGTGATCTACACAAACTAGAACCAACAGATAAGTTTGATGGTTTTGCTGCGGGTGAAGAGGTTGTGCTTCCTCTTGTTGCTGAATACTGGCAGTTATTTGAAACTGACTTCATGCCAGGCGCTTTCGTTGCTGCACCAAATGCAGAGCCTAAGATGATCGCTTCTCTTAACACAGAAGACGTTGCATCTTTCGTGACTGGCCTTGAGGGTAACAACCTAAAACGTACGCCAGATGACAACAACGTATTTGCGAGCGCTGTGTCTCGTTTCGAGAAGAACGAAGATCTAGCAAAACAAGACGTATCAACCACGTTACTACCAACGCCAATGTCTGTTGAAGCAGGTAAAGGTACGGTAGATATCGCGGCGGGTATTGCGCTGCCTAAAGACGCATTCGATGCGGCTCAATACGCAGCAATTCAAGGTCGTGCAGAAGTGGTAGGTGTGGATGTTCGTGGTGATCTTCCTGTAAGCATCACTGTTGTTCCTGCAGACTTCACCGGTGAATTGGCAAAATCTGGTGCTTACGAAATGAGCATCAAAGGCGACAGTATTGCGATTAAAGCGTTTGACCAAGCAGGTGCTTTCTACGCAGTACAATCTATCTTTGGCCTGGTAGATAGCCAAAATGCTGATTCTCTACCACAACTGTCTATTAAAGATGCGCCGCGTTTTGATTACCGTGGTGTGATGGTGGACGTGGCTCGTAACTTCCACTCTAAAGACGCGATTCTTGCAACGCTTGACCAAATGGCCGCGTACAAGATGAACAAACTACACCTTCACCTAACGGATGATGAAGGCTGGCGTTTAGAAATCCCGGGTCTGCCTGAGCTGACTGAAGTGGGTGCTAACCGTTGTTTCGATTTGGAAGAGAAAAGCTGTTTACTGCCTCAGCTTGGCTCAGGTGCAACGACAGACAACTTTGGTTCTGGCTTCTTCAGCAAAGCAGACTACGTGGACATCTTGAAGTACGCGAAAGCGCGTAACATCGAAGTGATTCCTGAAATCGATATGCCAGCACACGCTCGTGCAGCAGTGGTATCAATGGAAGCACGTTACGACCGTCTAATGGAAGAAGGTAAAGAAGCAGAAGCGAACGAGTACCGCCTGATGGATCCTCAAGATACATCGAACGTAACAACGGTTCAGTTCTACAACAAGCAAAGCTTCATCAACCCATGTATGGAATCTTCAACTCGCTTTGTTGATAAAGTGATTTCAGAAGTAGCAGCAATGCACCAAGAAGCGGGCACGCCGCTAACAACATGGCACTTTGGTGGTGACGAAGCGAAGAACATCAAGCTAGGCGCTGGTCTGCAAGACATCAACGCAGAAGACAAAGTAAGCTGGAAGGGTAACATTGATTTGTCTAAGCAAGACAAGCCATTCGCACAGTCACCACAATGTCAGACGCTAATTGCAGACGGTACGGTAAGCGATTTTGCTCATCTACCAAGCCACTTTGCAGAAGAAGTGTCGAAGATGGTGGCAGAGAGAGGCATTCCAAACTTCCAAGCTTGGCAAGATGGCCTTAAGTACAGTGAAGGTGAGAAAGCGTTCGCAACAGAAAACACGCGTGTTAACTTCTGGGACGTTCTTTACTGGGGTGGCACATCATCAGTGTACGAATGGTCTAAGAAAGGTTACGACGTTATCGTTTCTAACCCAGACTACGTATACATGGACATGCCGTACGAAGTTGACCCGAAAGAGCGTGGTTACTACTGGGCGACGCGTGCAACAGATACTCGTAAGATGTTTGGTTTTGCACCAGAGAACATGCCTCAGAACGCAGAAACCTCTGTAGACCGCGATGGTAACGGCTTCACTGGTAAAGGTGAAATCAAAGCGAAACCTTTCTATGGTCTATCAGCACAGCTGTGGTCTGAGACAGTACGTAACGACGAGCAATACGAGTACATGGTATTCCCTCGCGTACTGGCAGCCGCTGAACGTGCATGGCACCGTGCTGATTGGGAAAACGACTACAAAGTGGGTGTTGAATACTCGCAAAACTCTAACCTAGTAAACAAAGCTGCGCTAAACCAAGACTACAACCGCTTTGCGAACCTACTTGGCCAACGCGAACTGGCTAAGCTAGAAAAAGCGGGTATCGACTACCGCCTACCTGTACCAGGCGCGAAAGTTGAAGAGGGTAAACTGGCAATGAACGTTCAGTTCCCGGGTGTGAAGCTTCAATACTCTCTAGACGGCAAGAACTGGCTAACTTACGCAGATAATGCTCGTCCAAATGTGAAAGGTGAAGTGTTTATCCGTTCTGTGTCAGCAACCGGTGAGAAAGCAAGTCGAGTGACCAGCGTGAAATAACTCGATTCTTGTAAGTTAATTTTTTGGCAAAGCCTCAACATCATGTTGGGGCTTTCTTTATTTTTTGAGGAAATTAAGCGTGATCGATGTCTAATTATTTTTCATTGATAAATAAGTTTTTGGTTGTAATGGTCAAGGTTATTGTGAACTGGATCGACTTAATCTGCTAAATATCAATAAACAACCTGTTTATGATCACACTTCTATTTTTTGAATAATTTTATAAAAATACGATAAGTGCCTGTATTTCCCATGTTTTTATCAGGGTTGTTGAGCTCGGTTTGAACAAGATCACTTTTTAAAATGTTTTATTTTCCATCGCGAATTAATTAAAACAATATTGCGAACGCCAAGGAGGCACATTCCAAAGTTTGCGATAAAAGGGAAGAGATGCCCTCTAAAACTATCGCATAACGTGAATAAATAAAGGCAGTAATTATGAAAAACATTTTTGCACTGAGTGCTCTTTCTCTCGCTTTCGCTTCTAGCGCTTTTGCTGGTTCTTCTTACGTAACAGGTAATGTTCAATTCCACGATGATGGTCGAATTCATGGTTCGGACGTTACGTCTACACTGGAAGCTGGTCATACTTTTGATAACCAATTCGGCGGCTTTACGGTTTACACCGAATTTGATGGTATTCAGTTGGGTAAACTGGAAACAGAAAACGGTGGCGCAGGTAACACAACACCAGCAATCACTGTGGGTGGTGAGCAGTCATTTAATATTACCGATCATTTATGGGTTGCCGCGGGTTACCAACACCTATTCTCTGCTGGCGAGAACGTACAGTACCGTCCATTGGTTAAGATCGGTTACAACTTCGATAACGGCATCTCCTTAAGTAACCGTACTCGTGCGCACATTGATGCGACAGACGCAGATGCGGATACAGATTACCGCATGGACAACCGCATCGGTTACGTGATGAATGAGGATGTGACGCTAAGCTACAACAACGTCTACATGATTGAAGCGGAAACCATGGACCACGAGCTTCGTGCAACGTGGACTCGTAAAGGTGTTCAACCTTACTTTGAGTTCCGTAGTCAAGCACACGGTGCAGAAAACGCGAGTGGTGACAGCCTAGTGAATAACGCTTTTGTATTTGGTGCCTCTTACGGCTTCTAATTTTATATTTGTCTTAACTATCCATTAAGAAAAAGCCCAGCGGTTTGTCTCGCTGGGCTTTGTTTTTATTTGCCGTTGCCTTCGTGGTGGCTATATTCGAACACTTGTCCTTTTTCGTTAAAGGCGTAAACGGTGTAGCTGTCTTTTTTGTCGCCATATTCCATACCAGGGGAGCCCATTGGCATGCCCGGTACTGATAGGCCTTTTGCGTTACGTAGTGGATTTTTCAAAAACGCTTTAATGTCTTCGGCTGGAATGTGACCTTCAAACAGATAGCCGTTGATCTCTGCCGTGTGGCAAGAGTAAAGCTGTTCATTCTTGATGCCTAGATCGCGTTTGATGGCGTTCATGTCATCGTGCAATTTTTCTTCGACCGTAAAGCCGTTCTCTTCCATGTGTTTTGTCCATTCTCCACAACAGCCACAGTATGGCGATTTATGGTTAATGACATCGGCTGCCAATACGTTGGCGGACACGGTCGCAAGCATTGCAAAGGTCAATAGTTTCAACTTCATAATACCCTCAAAAAGAAGTGGTTATTTTACTGAAAACAGTCGTAGTCGATTTGCATTACTAACGACAGTAATTGAAGACAGTGCCATTGCCGCTCCTGCGACAACAGGACTGAGCAAAAATCCAAACGCTGGGTAAAGCACACCAGCGGCAACTGGAATACCCAACGAGTTGTAAACAAAGGCACCAAATAGGTTTTGCTTCATGTTCTTAAGTGTAGCGCGAGAGAGTTCAATCGCATGTACTACCGCCATTGGTGACGTGTTCAGGATGGTCATTTGCGAACTTTCAATGACGACATCACTGCCGCTACCCATGGCAATACCTAGGTTGGATAACGCGAGAGCAGGGGCGTCGTTAATGCCATCCCCCACCATTGCCACGACATGTCCTTGAGATTGAAGTTGCTCAATGTGCTGAGCTTTCTCATCTGGCATTACTTGGGCAATCACTTCATCAATACCAAGTTCTTGGCCGATAGCATTGGCAACGTGTTGGTTATCGCCCGTCAGCATTACCGTTTTGATGCCTTGCGATTTTAATGCAGAGAGCGCTTGTTTCGCATCTGATTTGATCGGGTCGGCAATGGCGATCAGACCGATCAGTTCGCCGTTCAATGCCACAGCTACCGGAGTCCACGCATTTTTTGCGCATTCATCGATGGCGGGTTTTAGTGCGCTGGTCTCGACGTTCTCTGCTTGCATAAATTGAAGCGAACCAATGAGCAGCGGTTTATCTTGATACGTCGCCCAAATGCCGCGCCCGCGAACGTTCTCAAACTTGTCTAATGAGACACCCTTTGCGTCGTGTCGTTTGGCGTAATCACATACCGCTTTTGCCAGTGGGTGCTCAGACTGACGCTCTGCCGCATACGCTAAAGCCAATAGATCTTCTTGGCTGGTGGCGTGAGTAAACACTTGCTGAACGCTAGGTTTACCTTGGGTAAGCGTGCCAGTTTTGTCGAATACAACCGTGTCGACTTTGCTTGCCAATTGAAGGGCGTCGGCGTCTTTGATCAGAATGCCGAGCTCTGCGGCTTTACCCACTCCCACCGTGACAGAAAGTGGGGTTGCTAAGCCTAGAGCGCAAGGGCAGGCGATGATCAGGACGGTTGTGGTGACCACCAGCATATAACTCGCTTTTGGCTCTGGGCCAACGGCAAACCAAACGAGCGCGGCCAGTATTGCTATGCCAACAACGACAGGGACAAACACCGATGAAATCTGGTCTGCCAGTTTCGCGATGGCTGGCTTACTGCTTTGCGCTGTGCGCACCATGCGGATGATACGAGCCAGCATGGTATTTGCGCCAATGCCCGTTGCCTCAATGACTAATCCACCATCGGTATTTAATGTCCCAGCAGACACTTGAGCCTCTTGCGCTTTTAACACTGGTACTGGTTCACCAGTGAGCATCGACTCATCAATGTATGATTCACCTTGAATCACAACACCATCAACAGGCACTTTCTCGCCTGGTTTGATACGCAGTTTCATGCCTAGCGTGATTTGCTCAACCGTTATTTGTTGATCGCCTTGTTCCGTGATTACCGTAGCTTGCTGAGGTTGCAGGTTAATCAGAGCTTGCAATGAGCGTGTTGTGTTTGCTTTGGCTTTTGCTTCTATATAGTGACCAAGAGAAATTAAGCCGATGATCATTGCACTCGCTTCAAAGTACACGTGGCGTGAAGCAAGAGGGAACCAGCCTGGGAAAATCACCACAAGCATCGAATAGAACCACGCTGCGCCAGTACCGAGCGCGACTAACGTGTCCATGGTGGCGCGCTTGTGAGTAGCAGCTAACCAAGCGTTACTGAAGAAGTGTTTCCCTGCTGTGGCAAGAAGGAGTAAACATACGATACCGATCACTCCCCAAGCTAATTGGTCGTTGGTGTTGCGAATCATCATATTGCCGCCAGCAACGCCCCAAATCATTAAAGGGGCACCGACGACAAGACCAGCAATAGCATCCAGTTTAAAGCGTTTTTGTTGCTGACGTTGTTGCTGTGCTTGCTTTTCTTGCTGGGTTGCGGCGTCTTGTAGGATCTCTGCTTGGTAACCGGCTTGTTTTACCGATTCAACAATTGCGTTAAGGAGGTCATCAGAGTCTTGGCTTGCGAATACTAGTGCGCTTTGTTCTGCGAGGTTGACCTGTGCTTTCTCAACGCCTTCTACGTTAGTAAGTGCTTTCTCTACTGAAGAGACGCAACTCGCACACGTCATGCCTTGAATCAGCATTTGCAATTGAATACTCGCTGGTGGCACCTGCGTATCTTTAATATTGCTTTGCTTTTCTACCTGTTCGGTCTCTGGTGAGCTTTCGTTCTCTACTTCAACAGAATCAAGGTCGGCGGTATAGCCGAGTGTTGCTATTAAGTCGATCACTTGTTGCTCGGAGAGGAGGGTACGAATCTCTAAGTGCGTTGTTGAAGCCTCAAAAGAAATAACGTCTTGATTAGATTCTAATAAAGATGAAAGTTTTTTGACGCAGCCGCCACAGCTTAAGCCTGAAAGGTTTAGTTCGTAGTGATTTCCTGCTTGGTAACCAAGAGATTCAATCGACGAGACGAGCTCTTTAAGAGAAGACTCGGTTTTGACCTCTACTTGCGTCGGGGACAAATTGAGGATCTCCACATCGTGATTTGCATGTAAAGCCTTCTCAACTTTTCTCGCACAGCCCATGCAGTTGAGCCCTGATAAAGGTATAACTAACTGATACATAATCTGCACCTCAATAGTAGTGATGCTATGAGCTTAAACCTTCCTGCAAGGGTAAGGTCAATACCCATTTGCTACTCACAACAATTTCGTCAAAATCTCTCGAATCCCACAAGTGCACGGTCATTTTACTTGCGAGTGATCTCAAGGTTTTTTCTCTTTGAATATAAAGTTCCGTTAAAACACCTAAAAGATGAATGAAGTCGCTCACGTTTTTTAGATGCTCTCAATGTCAGTTCAGTGTCAAAACGTACTTTTAACGTTTTTTATTTTTTATAGTTGATGTTAAATAATTGTTTTTTATTGATTTATTTTATTTTTTATCTTCTCATTTTGAAGTCGCTCAGATTGCTGTAGGGAAAGTTTTTTAGTGCGAAAAAAGTTTGTCATATTTGCCCCGTCCAAACACTGTTTCAAGTTCCTGCCATGTCCTAGTTAGTGAATTTGAAAATGGAAAAAACTAAAAATATAGGGGTTTATAATGTCTTACCTAAAGAAAAGCCTACTTGCCACGGCAATTACCGGCATGATGTTCAGTGGTGCTGCATTTGCTGATGGTGCAAACAGTGACGCAGCAAAAGAGTTTCTAACCAAAGATTCATTTTCTTATGAAGTTTACGGGATCATCGCGATGCAGGCCGCGTACCGCGATTACGATTCTGGCAGCAAAGCAACGGACGATGACTTGGGTGGCATGCAGCTAAACAACGAATCTCGTATCGGTTTCCGTGGTAAGAAACAATTTGCTAACTTCGACCCTACTTTTATTTGGCAAATCGAAGGCGGTTATGTAGACCCTAGCTTTGGTGGCGAGGGCGCAGGTCTTGGTGAACGTGACACATTCGTCGGTTTTGAAAGTGCATCTTGGGGGCAAATTCGCCTGGGTCGCGTTTTGACACCTATGTACGAATTGGTTGACTGGCCAGCATTTAACCCTGGCCTGGGCGATGTATACGACTGGGGTGGTGCTATTGGTGGCGCCAAGTACCAAGACCGTCAATCAAACACTATCCGCTGGGACTCTCCAATGTTTGCTGACAAATTCTCCCTAGATATCGCAGCTGGTGCAGGTGATAAAGCAGGTCTAGGTGAAGGGGATGACTACTGGGGTGGTATCGCAGCACACTACAAAATTGGTCCTATCCAGTTAGATGCGGCATATGAAGGTAACCGTAATATCAAGATGGAAAGCCAAACGTGGGAAAACAACACGTACTTGGTAGGGGCACAAGGCTGGTTTGATAACGGGATCTCTTTCTTCGCCCAATACAAATACATGGAGGCGGACGCAAGCAATGGTGTGAGTGAAAAGCAAGATGCAATGTCTGCCGCTATCATGTACACCACGGGTGATTGGCAATACAAACTGGCTTACGCCGCTAACTTTGATCTAGAGCGTGATGGTAAGAAAATTAACGATACAGCGGACGATGTGTTATCAGCACAAGTTATGTATTTCGTAGACCCATCGGCAGTGCTGTACGTACGTGCTCGTACTCTAGACTTTGGCGACGGTGCGTCTCAATTAGATAAACCAACAGAAGCACGTTGGAAGTCTGCTGACTACGACGAGTTCTCTGTAGGTGTTGAATACTACTTCTAACTAAAGAAGCAGCTAAAAGGGCGGAAACGCCCTTTTTATCTTGATACTTATTCAAATAAGCCTTTGAAATGACTGGCCTGTAAGTTTTAGAGGCTTATCTAAATTGGTATAAAGTGAGAAACCATGATGAAAAAAACAACGACACTTCTCGGACTTTGCGCAATGCTTTCGGCGCCAGCTTTTGCTGCTCAACTCACTCTGCAATCTGAATTAGTCCCTCGCGTTCTCAACGGCGAGTTCGTCTACCCTGAGTGGATATCCAAGAATAACAGCATCGAGTTAAAAGATGGGGAAAACCAATTGGCGGTAACGGTTGGACAAATTGTATTTGAAGATGGAAAGCGCCGTAAATTCGATTCGCAGCCACTAGTATTAGAGTTTGGTGCAGAAAAAGACACCGAGCTTTCTATGACTTATCAAACATTCCGTACTATTGAAGAGGCGAGAGCCTTCGAACTCGATCCTAAAGTGGTATTGAAAGACAAAAACGGAAAAGAAGTGGCATTCTCTATGGTTCAACTTCGTAAAGGTGGTTTGCAAGGTTTTCGTGATTACGAACGAGAAGTTGCCGACTATAATAACGCAATGAATAAAGAATCGACTAAGGCAAGCATTGCGTCTTCTCCAGCGGAAACCAAAACAATCAAAGCATCGTTTAATGAATTGAGCCGTGAAGAGCAGCAAGAATTTATGCAATGGGCAATGCGTAACCTGAAGTAATTTCGCCTTGTGCTTTAACAGTAAATAGCAGGGCTGTGCCTTTTTGGTTCTGCCCTGTTTTTATTTCTGTTGTCAAACCGATTGTAGAATTGACTTACGGTGGTAAAATGTCGCCACTTTTATCCTTGACATTACAACGAGAGATCTCTCGTTGCTCATTACCCCTAAGGAACTCAAATGACGGTTAAAACTCGTTTTGCTCCTAGCCCAACTGGCTATCTACACGTTGGTGGTGCGCGTACTGCACTTTACTCTTGGCTATACGCTAAAAACCAAGGTGGTGAATTCGTTCTACGTATCGAAGATACAGACCTTGAGCGTAACTCTCAGGAAGCGGTTGATGCAATTCTTGAAGGCATGGAATGGCTAGGCTTGGAGTGGGATGAAGGTCCTTACTACCAAACTCAACGTTTTGACCGTTACAACGAAATGGTTGATAAGCTTCTTGCTGAAGACAAAGCTTACAAATGTTACGCCTCTAAAGAGCTGCTAGATGAAATCCGTGCAGAGCAAGAAGCAAATAAAGAAATGCCTCGCTACGATGCTAACCATCCAAAAATCAAAGCAGCAAACGAAGCGGCAAAAGATGGCGATCCATGTGTTATCCGTTTCCGTAACCCGAAAGAAGGCAGCGTAGTATTTGATGATCAAATCCGTGGTCGCATTGAAATCCGCAACGATCAAATGGATGACCTAATCATTCGTCGTACTGACGGTTCACCTACTTACAACTTCTGTGTAGTAGTGGATGACTGGGACATGGGTATCACTCACGTTGTTCGTGGCGAAGACCACATCAACAACACGCCTCGTCAAATCAACATCTACGAAGCACTAGGTGCCCCAGTACCTACATTTGCACACTGTGCAATGATCCTGGGTGATGATGGCGCGAAACTGTCTAAACGTCACGGCGCTGTATCAGTTATGCAATACCGCGATATGGGCTACCTGCCTGCGGCACTAAACAACTACCTAGTGCGCCTTGGTTGGTCTCATGGTGACCAAGAAATCTTCTCTCAAGAAGAGATGATCAATCTATTTAGCCTAAACGCAGTATCTAAGTCAGCGTCTGCTTTTAACACTGACAAACTGCAATGGTTGAACAACCACTACATCAAGAACTCAGATCCTGCGTACGTTGCTGAGCATCTACAATGGCATCTAGAGCAACAAAAACTAGACGTAACGAATGGTCCTGCTATCACTGACGTGATCAAGCTAGTGGGTGAGCGTTGCAACACGCTAGTTGAGCTAGCTGAGCAAATCCGTTACTTCTATGAAGATTTCTCTGAGTTTGAAGCGGGCGCAGCGAAGAAACACCTGCGTGGCGTGGCTAAAGAGCCTCTAGAACTTGCATTAGCGAAAGTGGAAGCACTAACTGAATGGACGACAGCTAACATCAAAGATGGCGTTATCGCAGCAGTATGTGAAGAGTTGGAAATCGGCATGGGCAAAATCGGTATGCCATTACGTGTTGCTGTAACAGGCGGCGGTCAGTCTCCTTCTGTCGATGCAGTAATGGAGCTGGTTGGAAAAGAGCGTTGTATTGCTCGCATTAAGATGGCGCTTGAGTTCATTGCTGAGCGTGAAGCAAACGCATAATTGCTTTGAACTGAACGTTCTTTTGAATAAATAGTCACAAAGCCGCGGTGAGCAACCGCGGCTTTTTTGTATCTTCAATTTAGATAACGAGAAACTTTCTCTCATATTGGTGAATGAAGAGATGGTTTCACCTGTAATTTACCTCAATATGGATAAGATTTTTTAATCCAAATATCGTTGGCGTGAATAAAAAACGAGCGATTACATATCAAATATCTGATTGATTTTTATCCATGCTCCTTAAAGTTCCATTTTATTTGTCTCATTTTTAAGAAAAACCTTTGCTTTAGCTATGTTGTTCAAAAAATTAAAGCAAACGTTTGCGTCGTGGTTGCGTGGGGATTTTTTTGCTTAAGATCACATGTTGTCGAGATTTTTGATGACAATAAATTGACAGAATTGGGATTTTTCTCGCGATTTCTTAGCGTTATAGTTCATCCCGTCAGCGATACCGAGATGGCGATATGTATCTCTGAACAGGAAATGTACGTAAGTTGCTTCCATAAAAAAAATGCATGTGCATAAAAAGAAGCTGACTAAGTATCTCACTCAAGGAATGAATAAAAAGAATTGAAATACAACGTCAGTCAGACGGCGCATTTCGGCATCTAACAAAAGAACTTCTTTAGAGGAATCAATAATGAAAAAATTAGCAGCGGTAATTTCAGCGTCTCTACTTATGGCTTCAGCAGCACAAGCAGAAGTATACGTTGGTGGTAAGATGGGTAAGTCATGGATGGAAGACGCGTGTGTAGCGGGCCAGGCTTGTGACAAAGACGATTCTACTCTTGGCGCTTTTGTTGGTTACGAAATGAATAAATACTTCGCAGTAGAAGCGGGTTTCGACAACATCGGTGATTTTAACCAAACTTCTTTCGGTGGCCACGTAGAAGCAATCACTCTTGCTCCTAAATTTAGCCTACCAATCACTGAAGACATCGCACTTTACGGTAAAGTGGGTGGCGCTTACGTAATGTTTGATGGCAAAGATGATTACTCTTACCTAGGCGCAGCTGGTCTTGAATTCAACCTAAGCCAAAACGTAACAGCTCGTGCGGAATACCAAACACTGACTGACATCAGCAACGATGTAACTCGTGCGACAGGTAACACTGCAACACTAGGTGTTTCTTTCAAATTCGGCGGCAACGATGAGCCAGTAATCGTAGAAGAGCCAGTTGTTGTTGAAGAAGTGGTTGTAGAAGAAGTGGTAGAAGAGCCAGTTGTAGTTACGAAAACATTCGAAACTCAAACAATTGGCACAGGTAGCTTCGATCTAAACAGCACAACTCTAAAACCAGAGAGCGCTGCAAAACTTGATAACCTAGTTGCTTTCCTAAACGAGCACCCACAAGCGAACGTTGAAGTTGTAGGTTACACAGATACGTCTGGTCCAGCAGCTTACAACCTAAAAGTTTCTGAAAAACGTGCTGAGTCTGTTGCTAACGCACTCGTTGAAAAAGGTATTGATTCATCACGTATCCAAGCTCGTGGCGAAGGTGAAAACAACCCAATCGCTTCAAACGACACTCGTGAAGGTCGTCAACAAAACCGTCGCGTAGAAGTCGTTGTTCCAGAATTTGAATACCAAGTTCAGCAATAAGCTCCTATTCGACCGTAGTATAGAAGACTGAAGCTGAAAGCCCCAAAGAGTTCGCTCTTTGGGGCTTTTTATTTCTCTTCAAAAAACTGACTGAAATGTTCAAAGTGGCCAGGTATTACTTAAGATCAATGCTGTTTAAACGCCCCATAAATGTCAGGATCTCCAAGTTATCTTTATGTGCTTCTAACAACGCTTTTTTGGTTTGCATGTAGGCGGCAAGTTTGCCGTACTTACTAATAGAGCGAACCACCGTTTTATATTTATACTCACCGTCATCATTGAACTCTCGCCACTTGGCGATGTAACACGTATCTCGGTTGTCAGGGTTTTCAAGAGTAGGGTTAGGCTTGTGAACGATTTTAGGCTCAACACTATGTGGAAGCCTAGTCATTAGGTAAGGGTCTTTCAAAAGACGTCGCCAGAATTTGCCCCACATTTGCCGGCCTAACTCGTTTCTCAGCTTAATGGCTTTTTGTAAGCCTTTCTTTTCTCCAATACGAACAAATCCTACCGAGCGGTGTAGTACCGTATCCTCGGGGGTATGGATATGTATCTTAAAGGCTGTCTTGCCTTTAGAAATAAAGCGGTGTCCAGTGTTAGTTATTAAATTGCTCTTAGACATAGTGCTAACTAATAATTTTATTAATAGCTAAAAGGGTAAGCAAAACTCATAGATAATTAAAGTAATAAAATACAAAACTGTAAATAGGGCTTGTTGAAATGATTTCAAGGGGAAGAAGTCAGATCAGTAGAAGGCTTTATCCCGTAACCGAAACACCCGATCCGATCATATTGATTACTGGGAAGATTATCTAACACGGTGTACTAGGGGGAGCAGTGCGAGGCTTGAAATTGAAGATACAAAAAAGCCTTAGCTCAAGTGGGAGCTAAGGCTATGATATGGCGCCCCCAGTAGGATTCGAACCTACGACCTGTCCCTTAGGAGGGGACTGCGCTATCCAGCTGTGCCATGGGGGCGTAATACCAATAGTTGCAGTTCATTGCACTGTTTTACTGAGTTCAAATCTAGCAATCTACCAGATCTGTATCAGCATCACGTTGAACGATTCGCTACGGTCATTGGTATAATCAAATAAGATGCGCTGCCTATGATATTCAAAAGTGAGCATATCTCAAGACTTAATGTTTGCTTTTATAGGATCTTGTTCATTACGTCGCCAATTTGAACGCTAGATGCTAAATTTGGCTGATCAATCGTCAGTTCCGCTTCGTGTTCGTATATACGTGATACCGTTAATGTAATTTCGCTTTGCGAGACTTTGTTTCTTGGCAATCCATTTTGGTCGATAAACGACGCGGTGTGCCAAAGCTGCAATTTGTCTCCCTCTTTTACGCCGTGCATACGGCCGAGATCCATCGTTACGGTATTACCGAAGACTGCCACAACCTCTGGCAGTGTAATTTTGCAAGATAGCTCCGACTCCAGATCCAACATAATATTGCGACTAACGCGAAGCATCATCTCGCCATAGGTCGATGCCCAAAAACGTGCACTACGAGTGTCCACTTGACTCGTCTTAGCAAATGGCCAACGCGCGACCTCACGGTAGGCTTTGTTGAAGATTTCATGGCCAGTTTTACCATCAAATACTTTCATTTCTAACGCAAACTGACGATTGATGATGTCATCTTGCAATAGTTGAGATTCGACCGTTGCAGTGAGATCGGTGATGACCCCTCCAATGATGTATTGTGCGCCATTGTCTTGCGCGATCATTTGAGTGCGAGCAGGATAGTTGCTGCTTATTGAGTAGTCCGTTGTACCAACAGACACAAAGCTGCGTGAGGTTTGATCAAGTTGACGGTTCACTACGTGGCTAAAATCGTCACCAACTTGATAAATTTGTCCCATCACTGCTTGTTGTGGTGATGCGACCTCAATATTGCCGACCAGCATTGTCTTTTTGTATTGATCGGTGTGGCAACCCGTTGCCGATGGATAAATATCAACGCGGATTTTTACCTCGACTTTACCGCGACGTTTGCGTTCAGATTCGACCAAAATGTAACGGACTTCATGATTGGTAAACTGGTATTCGTTGCGGCTTTCTTCTAATAGCGGCATCAAGTTGCTAATACTGCCAATATCTGCGCCCGAAAAATTGACGGCTTTGAACAGCGCGTCTTCCAACGCATGGAGCCTTGCCGTCTCTTCTGAAGAAACGATGGTGGCAACGCCTGTGACTTCATACCAAGATGCCATTACCTTAAAAGGCACAAGCATCACTAAAGTGATTGAAAACAGACTGTTTAATATTTTTTTCATTGGTTACAACCGTTCGGGTATAAATATTGCTTTAACAAATTCAGTGAAGTTTGGTGGGTTTTTCTTCGTTAGGCAAACAAAGAAAAGCAAAGACTGTTCCAATATTCACTTTCTTGGAAAGGAATTAATAAAGAACGGTATCACCTAAGATTATCTGGAGAATCAAACCATGAAAAAGTGGCTTGTCGCTGCATCGATGATGACGCTTCTGACATCGTGCGCGTACTCACCGATTTACAATGGTAAAGAACCTTACTCGGGAAGCCAGTTCATGCTGATGGATAGTCCGCGTCATACGATGGACTTTTTCATTGAGAGCATGACAGAAGACCTGATGGTTTCTAATGTGGCAGTATCAGCGCGGACACCGATTGCGATTACCTCGTTTGTTGATCTACAAAATATGGATGCAACAAACTGGTTAGGTAACTCGGTCTCTGAAGGTTTTATCCATCAGTTTCAGCGCCGAGGGTTTAAAGTGGTTGATTTCAAAACTACGGGCTCTATTCAAGTGACGCAGCAGGGCGATTTTGCTTTAAGTCGTGATTGGCAAGATTTAGCTCAAGAGCAGCAAATTCAGTATGTACTGACCGGAACAATGTTGCGCCAAGAGGGCGGAGTGCTTGTCAATGCACGCGTGGTTGGCATGCAAAGCCGTGTAGTTGTAGCGACAGCGCAAGGTTTCCTTCCGGCTGACCGTATTGGGCGTGACTTAGATACGTTAAATAGCATCCGCACACAAGATGGTGTGTTGATTCGTTCTGACCCTACCATTCGTCAGCCGTACACTGTGATTCTCCGTCCATAGGATAGAAGCATGAAGAAGTTATTATTTATTGTTGCCACACTGATATTGGTTGGGTGTCAGCCATTACAACAGATGCGTCAAGATGAAATCTTAGTGGCGGTGGGCTACGCCAGCGTCAGTGAGCAAACAGGCCGCACAGTAGAAGAAAAGCGTGTACGTGCAATGCGCGCATCAAAAATTGATGCTTATCGTGAGCTAGCAGAGCAAGTTTATGGCATGCGTGTTAGTGGACGTGCAGAGCTGCAAGACCAGCGTTTGGGTATTGAAAGCACCACTGGTGCCGTCGATGGTGTAATTCGTGGTGCAGAAGTTGTGCGTAGTTATCTTGTTGAAGACAGTTATGTGACTGAGCTGCGTCTGGATATCCGTAAGATGGATAAGCTACGTGATTATGGAGAAGTTCAGCAAGTGCCTGAGAAGCGTCAGCAAACTTTGTTTTAAACCATTTCACTAGACAGATAATCTTTTTGAGCGGCTGATTGGTAACAATGAGTCGCTTTTTTATATCTACGTGAGCGCGGGAATTGAGGGTAGGAGTGACGTTTAAGCTTTTATATTGGTGCCAAGCGTCGAGATGGTGTGGGTTTTTCCGCCCGCATTGTAGGTCATGCCAACTTTGCCATGAGTTCGCTGAAGCATGTTGTTGAGTTTATTGAAGCTCAGCTGTGCGCGACTAAGCGATTCGCCATTTACTTGGTTAACTTGTTGACAGTCTAGGACGATCGATTGGATCTGAGCAACAACCTGACTTAGGTGCTCATCTTCAGTAAGTTGATTGACGTGCGGGTGAGAGGCGATTCGCTGATCAGTTGTTCTGAGCTGATCAATGAGCGTCATCTTCTGTTTGGCAATGTTCTCAATCTCGGTAGAGACACGCGCCGTGATTGCTTGTGTTTCTTGGCGTAAAACAGCGGAAAGTGCCTTAGCATTTTCTAGCTGGAAATTAACGAGATCGACTAATGCTGCCATAAAATACTTACCTTCGGCCTAAGTCAGTTAGCTTTTGCCTTGCAATTCGTTTTCAAACTTAATCATGTTGTCAGCCAATTTTTCAGGATCGACTTTGTATGAACCGTTTGTGATAGCTTCTTTGATTGCTGCAACTTTGGCGCTGTCATATGCCGGAGAAGCTGCCATATCCTTCTGGAGTTTACTGACGGCTTTACTTTGCTGGCTGAGTGATACTGCGTCTTGTTGCGCTGGCGCCTTTTTTGATTCTGTCGTGCTGGTAGCATTGGAATCGTTACGTGCAGGTGCGCGACTTGTTGTCGTCATCATTTGCCCTGAACGTATATTATCTATACCTGCCATGTTTAACCTTTGCCTTGTATCGTAATACTGGTATCCAGACTATCGACCAGCGCAAAAATAACTTTAGTCATTTTTTGCATTTTTATTGATCAGTTTAAACACGCTACCAGTGGGTATTAAAAATTAACAGTGATTTCCGCAATGTCAGTCACTATGCCTTCTATTATACGTTGTGACTTATCATTTTTCACTCTTACTTGATCGCCAGCTGAACCATCCTGCAATGCTGTGCCTTGCGTTGTGATCGTCATGCCAGAATTCACCGCTTTGATAATGACCTTTTCATTTCGGCATACCACACAAACATCATTTCTCTCTACGACATCGCCTAAACGAACATTACGCTTTAGCTTTGCCCCAACCACTTGATCGTAGCTAGAAAATCCATCTTTACGAAAGCGCTGTAGCTCGATCATGGAAGTGGTAACATCCGATGCGCTGACGATTTCTCCTCTCCCTAGTGTTCGTGTAGCGACGATCATTGGTACTGATACCGAGATCCTCACAGGGACATAGACTTTCCAGTCATCCGGTTGGCATTCCACTAACACATTGATGTTACTTCTCGTGCTGCTGGTGGAAGAGGCAGATGTATCTAACGGAACAGGGCAATCCGTTGCTTTTATTCTCGAGTCGATCTCTGCCGCATTAACAGATAGCTCGCCACCATCAGGCTGATCAACCGTAGCAAGAATATGTTGTTCTGCTGCTGTTTTTATTTGCTCGATCTGATTATCTGAAGCTGAATGAACAAAAAAGCTAAACATACTGAGCAAAATGCCGATAGACTTAGCGTACTTTGTAATTAGCGCTCTACATATTGTCATAGTCAATGGTGTCGAAGTGAAAGTGAAATACGCCATACTGTCTCCCTGGTATCGTGCTTGCCAGTGGTAGAGTATCATTTAAAAACAAAAAGTTTGAGATGGAGATGAGCATATGACGGGGATTCTTGACTCGGTGAATCAGCGTACGCAACTCGTCGGTCAGAACCGATTGGAATTATTGACCTTTCGACTGATGGGCCGACAGCGCTACGGCATTAACGTATTCAAAGTGAAAGAAGTACTACAGTGCCCTAAGCTGACTTCAATGCCAAATCTACACCCTCTGGTTAAAGGTATCGCTCATATCCGCGGCCATACCGTGTCCGTTATTGATTTGAGCCTGGCAATTGGTGGCCGCCCAACCACTGATTTAGATAAATGTTTTGTTGTTATTGCAGAATTTAACCGTACGATCCAAGCATTTTTGGTATCATCGGTTGAGCGTATTATCAATATGCATTGGGAAGCGATTTTGCCACCGCCAGACGGCGCAGGTAAAGCGCACTACTTGACTGCCGTGACAAACATTGACAATGAGCTGGTTGAAATCCTTGACGTTGAAAAAATCCTGGCAGAAATTGCGCCAGTTGATGAAACGATGGATTCCGCTATTGGCGAAGAAATCGCACAAGCAGAACAAGAAAAGCCTATTGTACGCCGCATACTGATTGCTGATGACTCGACGGTCGCGCGTAAACAGGTAGAGCGTGCGATTACATCCATCGGTTTTGAGGTCGTATCTGTCAAAGACGGCAAAGAAGCGTACAATAAGTTGATTGAAATGGCTCAAGAAGGCAATATCTACGATCAAATTTCGTTGGTTATTTCCGATATTGAAATGCCAGAAATGGACGGCTATACCTTAACGGCTGAAATTCGCAGACATGCCGATTTGAAAGACCTTTATGTTATCCTCCATTCTTCATTAAGTGGTGTATTCAACCAAGCTATGGTTGAGCGTGTAGGTGCCAACACCTTCATTGCGAAATTTAACCCAGATGAGTTGGGTAACGCGGTTAAATCTGCATTAACACAATAAAAGAGACATTAATGACTGCTATTACAATCAGTGATCAAGAGTATCGTGACTTTAGCCGTTTTCTAGAATCGCAATGTGGCATCGTGTTAGGTGATAGCAAGCAATACCTCGTGCGTAGCCGACTGAGTCCTTTAGTGACGAAGTTTAAGCTCGCATCGTTATCAGATTTGCTACGTGATGTTGTTACAGGGCGTAATCGAGAATTACGAGTCGCCGCTGTGGATGCGATGACGACTAACGAAACTTTGTGGTTTCGAGATACTTATCCGTTCACGGTTTTAGCTGACAAATTATTGCCAGAAGTAGCGGCAAGCAAGCGCCCAATTAAGATCTGGTCTGCTGCCAGTTCATCGGGCCAAGAACCGTATTCTATTGCAATGACGATCCTGGAAACGCAACAGCGCAAGCCGGGCTTGTTACCAAACGTGTCCATTACAGCCACAGACATTTCGGCAAGTATGCTCGAGATGTGTCGTGCAGGGGTGTACGACAACTTGGCTTTGGGTCGCGGGCTTTCACCAGAACGTCGTCGCACCTTCTTTGAAAATGCGGACGGTGGTCGCATGAAAGTCAAAGATAACGTCAAGCGTTTGGTGAACTTTCGTCCACAAAACTTGATGGACAGTTACGCACTGATGGGTAAGTTCGACATCATTTTCTGTCGTAACGTATTGATTTACTTTTCTCCAGAAATGAAATCTAAAGTGCTTAACCAAATGGCGAGCAGTTTAAACCCTGGTGGTTACTTGCTGTTAGGGGCATCAGAGTCGCTAACTGGTCTGACTGATAAATTTGAAATGGTGCGCTGTAATCCGGGCATCATTTACAAGCTTAAATAGCGGTATCTCTTCATTGATAGAAAAGCCTGACTTCGTGTCAGGCTTTTTTGTTTGTTACCTTTCTGCGCCGAGTGCTTCATGTATCACTCAATTAGTTGAAGCGCGTTTTTGCCTTGTGCCCTCAACACGGTGTATCTTTATTAAGTGAGCAAAGTGATACGACATGACATTCCAGTTACTTTGGCTCACTTATTGCTATTTCAATTCACGGTAACCACTAGGTTGGTGTAATGCTTTAGGTTTTGGCATGCTAATTGCTTTTTGGTTATCAATCACGGTCAGTTCTTAATTGTAGAGGCAAACATGGCTATATCTTTTGACAATGCACTAGGCATCCACCAGCACACGGTGGGCGTACGTGAGCGCAATGCAGAGGTGATTTCCACCAACATCGCACAAGCAAACACGCCTGGTTACAAAGCAAGAGGTTTAGACTTTGCGAAGGAATTGCAAGCGGCAACATCTGGGGCAAGCATTGGTCTTAGTCGCACAGATGGTCGGCATATTCCTGCCACTACAACGTTGGTTGGGGACAAGTTATATCGTCTTCCTACGCAACCAGATACGGGAGATGGCAACACGGTAGACTTGGATTTAGAGCGTAACTTGTTTATGCAAAACCAAATCAGACACCAAGCATCACTCGACTTTCTAGGCAGCAAATTCAAGAACTTAACCAAAGCAATCAAAGGGGAATAATTTAGATGAGCTTATTTAACGTTTTCAATGTGACAGGTTCCGCAATGAGCGCTGAATCCGTTCGTCTGAATACTACCTCAAGCAACTTGGCGAACGCCGACAGTGTCAGCAGCTCTGCGAAAGACACTTACAAAGCGCGTCATGCCGTGTTTGGTGCAGAGTTAAGTAACGCCATGCGTGGCGGTGATACGGTGCCAGTGAAAGTGATGGGTATTGTAGAAAGTGATAAACCGCTGAGTGCGGAGTACAACCCAGACCATCCCCTTGCAAACGAAGAAGGCTACATCTACAAGCCTAACGTCAATGTAATGGAAGAAATGGCAAACATGATTTCAGCTTCTCGTGCATATCAGACTAATGTACAAGTCGCTGATTCTAGTAAACAAATGCTGCTGCGTACGCTGCAGATGGGTCAATAAGGATAAGGGGGTAGCGTATGGCCGGAATTAACAACGTTGGTCAAAGCGGCTTGTCCTATATCGACCAGCTTAAAAGTCTACAAGAGAGTAACAAGAAAGCGGAAGAGAGCACGGGTAAGCAGGACCTAAAACAGGAAGACTTCTTATCATTGCTCACGAAGCAACTGTCTCAGCAAGACCCTTTTAAGCCGGTAAGTAATGACCAGATGATTGCGCAAATGGCTTCATTTGCGACCGTTGATGGCATTGGCAAGATGAACACTCAGTTTGAGAGTTTGAATTCGTCAATGACATCAAATCAAGCGTTACAAGCTTCCTCTTTGGTAGGGCGTGACGTATTGGTCCCAGGAGCAGCAGGTGTGAAGCAGGACGACGCACCAATGGCGGCAATGGTTAAGCTTTCACAATCTATCGATAATTTGTTTGTTCGTGTAGAGGATGAAGCTGGCCAACTGGTTCGTACCTTTGAGGTAGGGGCGAAACCAGCCGGCGACACGCGTGTGCTTTGGGACGGTAAAGATGAAAGCGGAAATCCACTGCCAGCTGGCAAATACAAAGTGAAAGCGTCTGGCTTAGTTGAGGGGGAGTCGCAAGAGTTCCCAGTATCGACGTATGCCAACGTAAACAGCGTATTGCTTGGCAAAGGTGACGGAAACGTATTACTCAATCTGGCTGGTTTTGAATCGCCAGTTCGACTTGCAGAAGTATTGGAAGTCGGCAAAGCGTAGTCATAGCTCGCTAGATTAGGAGATTTTGGAATGTCATATGTATCTTTAAGCGGTTTGTCCGCCGCCCAACTGGATTTGAACACCACCAGTAACAACATTGCGAACGCCAACACGTACGGCTTTAAAGAGTCCCGTGCTGAGTTTGCTGATGTTTACTCTAACTCTTTATTTACTAACGCAAAAACCACACCGGGTGGTGGTGCGCAAGCAAGCCAAGTGGCACAGCAGTTCCATGAAGGCTCTAGCATTTACACCAACAACCCAATGGATTTGCGTGTTTCGGGGACAGGTTTTTTCGCTGTAGCGAAAGAGCGTCTAACTCCACAACAGAATGAACTGACACGTAATGGTGCATTTCACTTAAATAAAGAAAACTACATGGTGACCGCGAACGACGAGTTCTTGTTAGGTTACCAAGTGGACCCAAGCTCTGGTGAGGTTTCTTCATACGAGCCACAACCCATCAATATTCCTGCTGAATTTGGTAAGCCAAAACAAACAGCAAACATTGAAGTGGGTGTGAACTTGCCAGCGAACGGCGATTTGAAAGATCCAACGCAGTTTGATTTTTCAGACCCAGATACATACAACCGTTCAACCTCTTCGACAATTTATGACTCGATGGGTCAGTCTTACAAGCTAACGACGTATTACTTGAAAGATCAGACTCAGCCAAATACATGGAACACTTACTACACCGTGACAGATAAAGAAGGTGAAAAGCCTTTAAATGTTGCGGCTGGTGATGCGCAAACGCCAACAGGTCATGTGGGGCATACCATGAAGTTCAACAACGATGGTACGTTGGCGAGCTTGAACAATGGTCAGCCAATCACTTCTGTGGCTCTGGGTGATCCGGCGACGAACACGACACCAGTCGATATGAATGGTGCCGATCCTGCGCAGACGCTTAACTTCGGCTTAGGCTCAGCAACACAGTTTGCGGCTCCGTTCGAACTGACTAAGTTTGACGAAGACGGTGCAACAACGGGCTTCCTAACCAAAGTTGACTTCGATGAAAACGGCAGCGTATTGGGAACTTACTCAAACGGTGAAAACGTTACATTGGGTCGTGTTGCTCTCGTACGTGTTCCAAACGAGCAAGGTCTGGATAAGAAAGGCGGTACTCAATGGGATTCAACGCAGTTCTCTGGTGACAAGATCTGGGGTGAATCAAATAAAGGCTCTTTCGGCACCATCAATAACGGTATGCTGGAACAGTCAAACATTGATATGACGCAGGAGTTGGTGGACCTGATCTCTGCTCAGCGTAACTTCCAAGCAAACTCACGTTCGCTCGAAGTACACAACCAACTACAACAGAATATCTTACAGATCCGCTAGAGCACTAGCTGGGTCATTCGATACTCTGCTTGAGTAAGCAATGGCGTGTGATTGCTTCTTAGTAATTACCGCTTTGTTCATTTTCATCATGACATTCATCTGATGCTTAGCCTTAATACACCTCACTCAGGCTAAGCATGCTTTGATCTACGATTTGCCGCTGTTGCCGCCGTATGGATCAAAACCTTGCCTCTCGTTACAGTTTTCTGCCCCTATTGACCTCTTTTAATTGTTGATTTTTAATTCAAAGTATTGATTGATAAGCCTATTTTTGTTTTGGCATAACTATTGCTTTTACTCCGTGTACAGAGAGATTTTTTGGAGTAATTTATGGATCGCGCACTGTTTCTCGCAATGAGTGGCGCCAAGCAAAATATGCAGGCACTACAATTGCGCGCTAATAACTTGGCTAACGTAAGCACGACCGGATTTCGGGCTGATTTAGCACAGGCTCGCTCAATGCAGGCTTATGGTGAAGGCCATCCTTCACGTGTATTCAGCATGACAGAGCGTCCAGGGCATAACTTTGCTCAAGGTAGCGTGATTACAACAGGGCGTGATCTGGATGTGACGATTGAAGGCAGCGGTTGGATATCGGTACTCGATCATACAGGGAAAGAAGGGTTGACCCGTAACGGCAACCTAAAAGTCGATCAAAATGGCATGCTTACCAACGCAAGTGGTCATTTGGTGCTGGGTGAAAACGACGCGCCGATTACTTTGCCTATCCCTCTCTCCAAAATTGAAATCGGTCGGGATGGCACCATCTCTGTACTTCCTCAAGGTGCCCCGGCAGAAGAATTCCAAGCGGTTGATCGCATTAAGCTCGTTAAGCCTAATGATCAAAGCTTGTTTAAAGACACCAATGGCTTATTTCGCCATAAAACTCCAAACCAACCTTACGAAGCAGACGCGACTGTTAGTCTCCAGACGGGAGCGATAGAAGGCAGTAACGTGAATGCCGTAGGTGAAATGACCGCATTGATTGACTTACAACGTCAGTTTGAAATGCAAGTCAAGATGATGAGCACAGCTGAAGAAATGGATAAATCTTCAGATTCACTGCTTCGTATGAGTTAACAGAGTTAGAGGTTCACTATGCATCCAGCACTATGGGTAAGTAAAACAGGTCTAGACGCCCAACAAACCAACATTGCCACGATTTCGAACAACTTGGCGAACGCCTCTACTGTCGGCTACAAAAAGAGCCGTGCAGTATTCGAAGATTTGTTCTATCAGAACATCAACCAGCCTGGCGGCCAGTCATCTCAGAACACGGAACTGCCAAGTGGCTTGATGCTAGGTGCGGGTTCTAAAGTGGTTGCGACGCAAAAAGTGCACACGCACGGTAATGCACAGACAACGACCAACGCACTGGACATGATGGTGGAAGGCGACGGCTTTTTTCAAGTGACATTGCCGGACGGCAACATCGGTTATACCCGTAACGGTCAGTTCACGCTAAATGGTGAAGGCACGTTAGTCACGTCGGGTTCTGGCTACCCTGTAGAGCCTGAAATTGTGATTCCAGAAGATGCGATTTCTATTACTGTCGGTACGGATGGTGAAGTGTCGGTTCGCGTCCGAGGGCAGCAAGACAACCAAGTCGTTGGTCAGTTAACCATTACAGATTTTGTTAACCCGGGTGGCCTAGAGCCAATTGGTCAGAACCTTTACTTACCAACGGGGGCCAGTGGCGATCCACAAGAGGGTGTTCCTGGTTTGGACGGTTTGGGGGAAATTCGTCAATCCATGCTGGAAGCGTCCAACGTGAATGTAACAGAAGAGTTGGTCAACATGATCGAAGCCCAGCGCGTTTACGAAATGAATTCAAAAGTGATCTCGTCAGTCGATAAGATGATGAGCTTCGTTAACCAGCAATTGTAACGATTAAGAGCAAGATTTGAGGAGCTCACGATGAAACGTATTTGCCTACTCGCTTTGATTGCTACGATGTCGGGCTGTGCCATGTTGGAACCGATTGAAACGGATGAAGTGACACAAGCAACCACTGTGGTCGACGCAGTAGAAGGCGATAAATCGAAAGAAGAGAGCAGCGGTATTGTAGATACTTTACGTGGTAGAAGCGATCCGGTTGCTGGCGACCCTGCTTGGGCTCCAATTCATCCGAAAAACAAACCTGAGCATTATGCTGCTGCAACAGGTTCGTTGTTTAGCGCCGAGCACATTACCGATCTCTACGACGATTCTAAACCACGTGGTATTGGCGACATTATTACCGTAACACTGGATGAGACAACCAGTGCGACGAAAAGCGCAAATGCCGATTTATCGAAAACCAATGAAGCGCAAATGGACCCGCTTCAAGTGGGCGGAGAAGAGCTGCAAATTGGCGGAAAATATAATTTCTCTTATGACTTAAACAATTCCAACTCATTTGCAGGTGACTCTTCTGCAAAGCAGAGCAACAGCATCAGTGGTTACATCACTGTTGAGGTGATTGAAGTACTGGCAAACGGGAACCTCGTGATCCGCGGTGAGAAGTGGATGACGCTAAATACAGGTGATGAGTACATACGTTTAAGTGGCACTATTCGTCCGGATGATATTAATTTCGACAACACCATTGCATCAAATCGTGTTTCTAACGCAAGAATTCAATACTCAGGGACTGGTTTGCAACAAGATATGCAAGAGCCAGGCTTCTTGGCACGATTCTTTAATGTAGCGCTATAACACGCCGTTCTGACGGCAATTTGACTGCAAGAGATAAGTAAGCATGAAAAAACTCCTTTTAGTACTGATGAGCGTTGCTCTGTTTTCTACCGTAGCCCAAGCCGCACGTATCAAAGACGTCGCGCAAGTGGCAGGTGTACGAAGCAACCAACTCGTGGGTTATGGTTTGGTTTCAGGCTTACCTGGTACGGGTGAAGCGAACCCGTTTACAGAGCAAAGTTTCGCCGCCATGCTGCAAAACTTCGGCATTCAGATGCCGCCGGGCACAAAGCCAAAAATTAAAAACGTTGCCGCAGTCATGGTTACGGCAGAGTTGCCGCCTTTCTCTAAACCGGGTCAGCAAGTGGACGTGACTGTCTCTTCCATCGGAAGTGCTAAAAGTTTGCGTGGTGGCACCTTGCTGCAAACGTTCCTCAAAGGTCTCGACGGTCAAGTTTACGCGGTTGCTCAAGGTAACTTAGTAGTGAGCGGCTTCAGTGCTGAAGGCGCTGACGGTTCTAAAATCGTAGGTAACAATCCAACCGTTGGTCTTATCTCTAGTGGTGCGACAGTAGAGCGAGAAATTCCAAACCCATTTGGTCGTGGTGATTACATCACGTTCAACTTGCTTGAGTCAGACTTCACAACGGCTCAACGTATGGCGGATGCTGTAAACAACTTCCTTGGCCCACAAATGGCGAGCGCTGTTGACGCGACATCAGTGCGCGTGCGTGCTCCTCGTGACGTCAGCCAGCGTGTTGCGTTCTTATCGGCAATCGAAAACCTAGAGTTCGACCCAGCAGATGGTGCAGCCAAAATCATCGTTAACTCACGAACGGGCACCATCGTAGTTGGTAAGCATGTGCGTCTTAAACCTGCAGCAGTAACGCATGGCGGCATGACGGTTGCGATCAAAGAAAACCTGAATGTTAGCCAACCTAACGGCTTTTCTGGTGGGCAAACCGTTGTCGTACCAGACTCGGATATCGAAGTCAGCGAAGAGCAGGGCAAGATGTTTAAGTTTGAGCCAGGCTTAACGTTGGATGACTTGGTCCGTGCAGTGAATCAAGTCGGCGCAGCGCCGTCGGATTTGATGGCTATCTTGCAAGCATTGAAACAAGCTGGTGCCATTGAAGGCCAGTTGATCATCATTTAATGGTTAGGAGGTAGGTATAATGAACAATCCTAACGACATTGGTTTTATTCATGACATCAGTTCGCTGGATACCTTGCGTCAAAAAGCAGTGAAGGAAGGTAAAGATGGCGAGCAAGAAGCACTGCGTGCAGCAGCTCGTCAGTTCGAATCTATTTTCACCTCCATGATGTTGAAATCCATGCGAGAAGCCAATGAGGGCTTTGAGTCCAACATGATGAACAGCCAAAACGAGAAGTTCTATCGACAAATGTTGGATGAACAGATGGCGAGTGAATTGAGTTCGTCTGGTTCAATGGGACTGGCCGATATGATTGTTAAGCAATTAACGGCTGGGCAAGGGAACGACAAAAAAGAAACGGCTATGCGTGATGCGGCAAACAATGCTGCGGAATATCGTCGTGTTGACCCGAAAAAAGCGCGCGAGATTGAACAGCGCTTGATTGAGTCTGGTCAACTATCTCGACCAAGCAATGAACCCACTCGATTCGATTCACCAGAATCCTTTGTTAACTCGATGAAGCCATACGCGGAGAAAGCTGCGAAAGCCTTAGGTGTCGAGCCATCTCTGCTACTTGCGCAAGCCGCTTTGGAAACGGGGTGGGGACAAAAGGTCGTGAAGAACGCGCGTGGCAGCAGCAACAACTTATTTAATATCAAAGCAGATCGAAGCTGGCAGGGTGACAAAGTGACGACTCAAACTTTAGAGTTCCACGATAACACGCCAGTGAAAGAGACGGCAGCGTTTCGCTCCTACTCAAGTTACGAAGACAGCTTTAATGACTTTGTACGATTTTTGAATGACAACCCACGTTACGAGACAGCATTGCAGAAACGCGGGAATTCAGAGTTGTTTATTCGCGGTATCCACAGTGCGGGTTACGCGACCGATCCGAATTACGCAGATAAAGTCCTGCAGGTGAAGGATAAAATCGAAAGTATGTAATGTCTCTGCGACAATTTATGACGTTCTCGAAGGCTTGCCATAGTGCAAGCCTTCACTTTATCTGAACATCTACGCCTTTCTATCACTTGGCACATCTTTTGCTTTTAATGTGTCTAGGTGATCGGTTTTGCCGATTTATATTTCGTTTTCGGGGGCATGTATGGCGTCAGATCTTCTGAATGTAGGTACTCAAAGTGTGCTTACTGCTCAGAGACAATTAAACACCACTGGTCATAACATTTCTAATGTTAATACAGAGGGTTATAGCCGTCAGTCTGTTATCCAAGGTACGAATGATCCGCGCATGTTTGGTGGTTCTACCTACGGCATGGGTGTGCATGTGGAAAATGTTCGCCGCTCGTGGGATCAGTTTGCCGTGAATGAACTGAACCTGTCGTCGACCAACAATGCCAACAAAACGGATACCCAAGACAATCTTGATATGCTCTCTAGCATGTTGAGTTCAGTGGCATCGAAGAAAATTCCCGAGAACCTGAATGAGTGGTTCGATGCGGTAAAAACCATGGCAGATACCCCGAACGATTTAGGGGCACGAAAAGTGGTATTGGAAAAGGCGAAAATCTTCTCTGATACATTAAATGATTTCCACGAAACCGTTCGACTGCAATCTGATGTCACCAATAAAAAATTGGATATGGGCATTGAGCGCGTTAACCAACTTGCGTTGGAAATTCGCGATATTCATCGACTGATGATGCGCACCCCTGGCCCACATAATGACCTGATGGATCAGCATGAAAAGCTGGTTACTGAGCTGTCAGAGTACACCAAAGTTACCGTAACCCCACGCAAAAATGCGGAAGGGTTTAATGTTCATATCGGCAATGGACACACTCTTGTTTCTGGCACGGAAGCAAGCCAGCTCAAAATGATCGATGGCTATCCGGATGTTCATCAAAGACGATTAGCAATGGTGGAAGGGAATGGCATTAAAGCGATCAAGTCTGATGATATGGATGGCAAAATCGGCGCTTTACTTGAAATGCGCGACAAACACATCCCACAACTGCAAGATGAAATGGGCCGTTTAGCGACGGGTTTTTCCTACAAAATTAATCAGCTGCAATCTCAAGGTCTGGATCTCAACGGTAAGATAGGTAAAGACGTATTTACCGACGCGAACTCTGAGCTGGTAGCAAAATCTCGAGTTTTTGCTGCGCCTGACTCCCAAGCTGATGTTGCGGTTTACATTGAGGATATTTCCGAGATCAAAGGTGGTGAATATTCGCTGCGTTATGATGGCGATCAATACAGCGTGACAACACCGAAAGGTGAGCAAATGTCGTTGAACATCGACCGTTCGGATTCGTCATTTGTTCTGGATGGTATGAAAGTGCAAATTGGTGAAGGCCTTGCCGCCGGTGAGCGCGTATTGCTCCGCCCAACGAGAAGTGGTGCAGCCATCATAAAGATGGAAACCAATGACGCAAAAGCTATTGCCGCACAAAGTTATGAAGCCTCAACCACTTTTGCACAAGGTAACGCCAAGTTTAAAATTCGTGAGGCGGGGGATGTTAAAGAGTTTGAGGTTACCGTACAACCAGCCGACGAGAAGCATGATAAGCCGTGGTTAAAGATCACGGATAACAAGGGTAATTTACTATCGGACAAATACTCATACCCGTTAGATAAAGATAACCCGATGATTGAAATCTCAGTGCCGAAAAGCCATCCGCTGTATAAAAACGGCGATGCAACCGTGTTTGAGTTGAGCGAAGGCGCTCTGATGAATGATAAATTCACCGCAAACTTGGTGCCTTCTGAAGGTGGTAACGGCAACTTGAGAAAAATGCAGAAGATCCAAACAGACAAGATGATGGATGGAAAATCCAGTACCTTGATCGATGTTTATCATAACCTCAATACTGAAGTTGGACTGAAATCTTCTACAGCAAACCGTTTAGCCTCTGTCGCTCGTTTAGAGCATGAAGCGGCGCAAGAGCGCGTTGCTTCTATTTCTGGTGTTAACCTCGATGAAGAAGCGGCCAACATGATGAAGTTTCAACAAGCGTACATGGCTTCATCACGTGTGATGCAAGCGGCGAATGATACCTTCAATACCATTTTACAACTGAGGTAAGGAGAAGAGATAAGTGCTAACCCGAATTTCTAGTTTCCATAACTATCAGTCCGTACAAAATGATCTGCGTCGTCAAGAGAATAAGGTTCACCACAACCAAGAGCAGCTTGCTTCAGGGAAAAAGTTACTGAAACCTAGTGACGACCCCCTCGCTGCGCATTACATCCAAAACATTAGTCAGCAACAAGAACAGCTACAACAATATCTTAGCTCGATAGTGTTGGTGCGTAATCGTCTAGAAAACCACGAAGTTAATATCGCCAATGCGGAGAATTTTGCCGACGAGTCGAAGCGCTTAACGATGGAGATGATTAACGGTGCGTTTTCTGCGGAAGACCGACAAGCAAAGAAGCGTGAGCTAGAAGAGATTGCGAACAACTTCCTTAACTTGGTGAACTCGCAAGATGAATCTGGTAACTACGTGTTTGCTGGCACTAAGCCAAAAAGCCAACCATTTTATCGCGATAAAGACGGTAGCGTGCAATACGCTGGGGACGATTATCAGCGCAAAATGAAAGTCTCCAGCATGCTTGAGATGCCAATGAACGATCCTGGCAGCAAGCTGTTTATGGAGATACCAAACCCATTTGGCGACTATCAGCCGAATTACGATCTACAAAATGGCTCTGAGCTGTTGCTAAACAAAGCTACTAACGTTGACGCTAAGGATGATGCGGCGTATCGCGTGACATTTGTCGATATGAATAACGGCAAATTTGGTTACCAATTAGAGCGTAACGGCAAAGTAGTGGATGCCGATGAGTTTTCTCCAGAGAAAGGGATTGAATACAAAGGCCTGAAAGTGCACGTAAAAGGCCAAATTACGCCTGGTGACAGCATTGAGATCGAAAAGCGGGCAGAGTTCAGCATTTTCGATACCTTCAAGGATGCAATGGCATGGTCAGACAAATCGGTTTCGGATACGTCGGCGACCGCCAAATTGCACCAAATGACAGAAGAATTCCACGCTGCTTTTATCCATTTGAATAAAGCGCGTACAGATGCCGGTGCTCGATTGAGTACGCTGGATATCCAAGAGCAAAATCATGAAGACTTTAATTTGTCTCTGGCAAAAGCGAAGAGCAACTTTGAGGATTTGGATTACTCCAAAGCCGTGATCGAGTTCAGTGAAAACTCGCGAGCGTTACAGGCATCGCAACAAGCATTCGGTAAGACCAAAGATCTAACGTTGTTTAACTACATCTAGTATGGCACTCATACACATTGTCTGATTTTGATGCCTTATGTGCAAAGCCTTAAGCGCGATAAGTCGACGTAACCTGAGAGTCTGAGATGTCATGCGGCACGATTTTACCCAAAGCGGCAATGATGCGGGAGGCAAGTCGGGCGGCAACAGGGCAGCGTTCAATACCCTTGGGCTAAGATGAGTCTGACAAACCGGAAATAGCTTAATGATAAAGCTAACTTATTGTTTATTTGATTCTTTTATAAGTGGTTAAATAATTTACGAAAGTTGGCACACAAATTGTATTGAAAATATCAGAACAGATTTAGAGATTCTAAACCCTGCGTTTAAGGCAGATTTAGCAAGTAACTTTTACGGTCAGTGCTTATCCAAATGAGAGTAAAGCTGGCCGCTTCGCAAAAGCTTGCGAACTCAACAGGAGAGCAAAATGGCTGTAACAGTTAGTACTAACGTCTCCGCGATGACCGCGCAGCGTTACCTAAACAAAGCGACTGATGAATTAAACACGTCGATGGAGCGCTTATCTTCAGGACATAAGATTAACAGTGCAAAAGATGATGCGGCAGGTCTACAGATCTCCAACCGCTTAACTGCACAGTCTCGTGGCCTAGATGTCGCAATGCGTAACGCGAACGATGGTATCTCGATTGCACAAACCGCTGAAGGTGCGATGAATGAGGCAACCTCTGTCATGCAACGAATGCGTGACCTTGCGATTCAATCATCGAACGGTACTAACTCTCCAGCTGAGCGTCAGGCGATCAACGAAGAGTCAATGGCATTGATTGACGAGCTAAACCGTATTGCAGAAACCACTTCATTTGGTGGTCGTCGGCTATTGAACGGCTCATTCGGTGAAGCAGCATTCCAGATTGGTGCGAGCTCAGGAGAAGCCATGATCATGGGACTCACCAGCATTCGTGCGGACGATACTCGCATGGGCGGTGTGACCTTCTTATCTGAAAATGGTAAAGATAAAAACTGGAGCGTTGACCCAGCTAAATCTGACTTGAAGATCACGCTACCAGGTATGGGTGAAGACGAAGACGGCAATGTTGATGATCTAGAAATCAACATTAATGCCAAAGCGGGCGACGACATCGAAGAGCTTGCCACTTACATTAATGGTCAGTCTGATATGATTAATGCGTCTGTAAGTGAAGATGGCAAGTTGCAAGTTTTTGTCGCGCATCCAAACGTTCAGGGCGAGATTTCCATTTCTGGTGGATTAGCATCTGAGCTTGGCCTGAGTGATGAACCTATCAGAACGTCAGTACAAGATATTGATATGACCACGGTACAAGGTTCTCAAAACGCGATTTCTGTGCTGGATTCGGCACTGAAATACGTGGACTCGCAACGTGCAGACTTAGGTGCGAAGCAAAACCGTTTGAGTCACAGCATCAACAACTTGGCGAATATCCAAGAAAACGTTGACGCATCGAACAGCCGAATTAAAGATACAGATTTTGCGAAAGAAACCACGCAAATGACCAAAGCACAAATTTTGCAACAAGCAGGTACATCGATTCTTGCTCAAGCGAAACAGTTGCCAAACTCTGCAATGTCACTATTGCAGTAGTTTACTTAGCCTGTACTCAATACATTCAGACGTGGATGGGAATGCAGGCTTTTGGCAAGCAACTTTACAATAGAATGAGCGGCTCTCTCATCTCTCACCTGCCAATCATTTTCAATGTAAAGTTGCACTCGGTATGCCGGAAATGTGTTCATTTCTCTTGATCTCCACATAGGCTCTGGCGACCAACCTAGCCCCAGTTCTCTCAAAGGAAAAGGGGCTTTTTCTTTTCTAGTTTTCACGTCTATCGTCTGCGAACTTACCTTTAATTGTTTCCTTTTGCTGGTTTTCTATACAATTTAGCCCTCTCGGCTCGATTTGTGGAAACTTGAGCACTTTTTCTTACTTTTCTTCAATTTTATTAGCTAAATCTCGCAATGTTATTTTTTTAAACTTTTTTCTAAAGCTTCTGAATTTGGTGTCGTTAATAGAGGTAACTTTGAGAGAACTACTTGGTTTTCCGAGACGTCGGAAACCGCTACACCGGAAAATCAATTGGAGAAATCACCA
>NZ_JAWOTC010000034.1:0-50718 GCF_033338675.1 Vibrio sp. Vb1574 | reverse complement strand
TGAAACTCAGTATATTGTTTGATAATTATTCAATTTCGGACGACTTGGTTTTCTGTCCGAATTACGCAACAAAGCCCACTCAAGTGACTAAACCAGAACTTGATCAGGAACGTGTTGATAAGGTGATCAATTTCAATTTAGCTTCTTATAGATTACCTTTTATCAACACGTCCGCACCTAAAGCATTTAGTTCACGTAAAGATGAAATTACATACCTTTTAAGCGGTAGCAACCTTGTAAAAGACAATAAACTGTGTGCATATCACCACGAATTTATCCGAGAAGGATTACAACAGCTTCTAGTGACTCATGATGAATTGTTGAAAGAAGGATATAAAACAGTCTCTAGTCAAGAACACAATTTATTCCATCAATTGAGTGTTAATAAGCTTATCATGAAGAAGCCTGATTGCTTGATTGAGGAAGATATTAAAACTATCAAAGAACAAGTTGTATCTCTTATTAATGAACTTTATGAGATTGAACGTAAAGAAAAAATGGATGTTGTAAAAGCAACGAATTGGGCTCAAAACAAGCATTCTGAACAGAAAGCAGCTTATGATAAAGCTATTGCTGAATTAGCCGCTAGTGAAGCTAATAGCCTAAATGATATGTATGTTAATTTCTCACAATACTTTGATAGCATTGAGTCTAGAGATTATTGGTTCTTTGATGAGTTAAAAGATATGTGTGGAAACGCCTCAAACAAAGATATCGAAGAAGTTCTTACCCATTTAAATTTCACCCCTCTTCGTAAATATCTCGCTGATGATAAACAGCATAAACTTTGGGTGAAAGAAAATGAAGCTGAAAATCTAGACTATAAGAGTATCCAATATAACAAATAAAAATATAACATCCCCTTTTAACTAAGGGGTGGTTAAAAAGCATCATATGGAACAACTATTACAAGACTTCCCCCCTGTCCTCATGTTCCTTATCCCCCTCTTGATTATCGCTGTAATTCACACTTGGTTCGGATCTAAACAACCAGAAATGAAAGAAGATGAGTATCGCAAGTTATTGCAGAAAATCAGAGACTTAATCGATAAGGAACTGAGAAAATAATAATAAGGATAAATAAAAATGATTGTCCCAACGTATCTAATGGACTCCACCAACGGCAGACTATACGCCGATGCATTCTCAGAACTCACCCCAACTTGGAATGCTAACGTGAGTAAATATCCAATTTCAGATAAGAGCGTAATCTCAAATCATGTTATTAAACAAAACCCTATCTTAAATTTGACCTTCTATGTGGGCCGTAACCCACTTAAACAATACGATGGCTTAGTCGGGTATGAAAATGTAAATCAGCGCCCCTCTATCACTCACGACGTTCTGCTTTCTTGGTTTAACAACAGTTCAAAGCTCACAATAGTGAATGAACTGTACAATTTCTCAAATTACGTGATTACAAGCTACTCATCTCGTTCGGTTGGCACCACAGATTCGTATGAATATAAGTTAACTCTCGAACACATAAGAAACGTCAGTTATACCCGTTCAACACTTTTGCAGTTTGCAGACACCTCTAAATCTATTGATGCACAGTCTAAAACTTCTCAAAGCGACTCTAGTGCAAAATCACAGAGCGAAACAAAGAAATCGATGAGCGAACAAGTGTGGGAGTTCTACAACGACAACGGAATAACTGACCTCCAAAAGCAGAAATCAAACGAACAAGTGATTAAAGAATTCAATAATAGAGGTGCAAATGGCTAGAAAACTCCACAAATTTGTAAATGAAGTGAGTTGGCGTAATCACTTACCTTCATGGAGAAAACTAAAAAAGGATGCACAAAAACTTGGTAAAGAGTTAGGTGATGCTCCAACAGCTTCAATGGTAAAAGCCAGTAGACGACAAGAGAAAGAACTGATTGCATCAAGAACTAAACTGGCAGACAAACTACGCAGAGAAGATGCAAAGATACGTGAACAGAACAAACGTCAAGCTGCAAAAGATAGTAAAACTGGTTTTCAATCAAGTATTGCAGGTTTGACAGAAACATCAGGCTTGAAAGCTTCACAGACAGTTTTCGCAGAAAAGATGAGACAGGAGGATGCCTTAGCTAAGAAGAAGCTTAGAAATCAGGAAAGCTTTGAGAAGAAGCAACGAGAGGTGATCCGTCGTTTCGTCAGTTCAAATAGAGAATTACGTGAAATGTCTGGGGTTCAAAAGAAGATACTCATCGATAAATTGCGTGATGCTAAAACCGTTGAATCTTTACTTGCTTTGGAAAAACGACTTAAGCATGAAATAACAGACCGGAATCGACGTGAACGCACTCGAACTCGTGAACTTCAAAAGCAACAAGGCATTTCTAAGAATTTAGCCGCTAACCTTGCTGGTGTTTATGCTGTAGCAGCTAGTAGTCATGCAGTGGTTCAAACAGGACTCACATTTGAGAGCTTAGAACGATCTATGTTGGTGACTTCGGGTAGTGCTGTGAAGGCGAAAGAGAACTTCAAGTTTGTCAGAGAGGAAGCTTTACGGCTCGGTTTAGATATTCAAAACTTAACTAGTGCATACGTCCAATTTCAGGCAGCAGCAGGTAATAAGCTCTCACAAGCTGATTTACGTCAAGTTTTCGTAGGTATATCTGAGGCAAGCACTGCCCTCGGTTTATCACAAGAAAAGCAACAACGTGTTTTCACCGCCGCCACGCAAATAATTTCAAAAGGTCGCGTCCAAAGTGAGGAGTTGGTAGGTCAATTAAGTGAAAGTCTTGGTATCAGTACAAGGGCGATGACTTCAGCAGCCGTAGAAATTGGCAAGATAAGCAGAAACTTAACCCCAGCAGAGCAAGAACAACAACTTAGGAAGTTAATGGAACGTGGAGAAATCCTCGCCCACGAAATCATGCCTCAGTTTGGTAAAGAGTTAAGTAAAATTGCTAATGCTAACGATCAATTAGCATGGAGCTTGCGCACAGGATTACAACCCCAATTGTCGATTGCTCAGACGAATATCAAAGAGATTACTAACTCATTCTTTTCTGGTCTAAAACCCGCTCTAATGGCAATTACCAAGAGTTTCAACCTGTTAGCAGGTGAAGGTAAAGGTTTAGCTAAAGTGATTGGTACAGGACTTGGCTCAGCTATCAAAGCCGCATCCTTTCCATTTGCTATGTTAGGTGCCCTATGTATTGATTTATATAATGCATTCAAAGACCTAACAGGAGCTACTGACGAAGGAATTACCAAGTTTGCAACCTTTGGCGCAAAAGTATTAGGTTTATCATTTGGATTAGCTAAGCTCATTAAAGGATTCAAGATGCTTTGGAATATTGGTAGTAAGGCGGTTGGATTCTTCACTGGTGGTAGCCAAGCTGCTTCATCAATGGCTAAAGGTGTTGGTGGTATTAACACTGGTCTTCGTGGAACATTATCACTCTTCTCACGTTTGAATGTGTACCTAACCGGATTGCTTGCAGTTTGGGAAGCAAGACCGGGCGGCAGTATGAGCTTTACATCATTGTTCGGCGATTCTAAGACTGCTAAATGGTGGGACACTCCTGTACTTGATCATCTACGCAGAGCAGGAAAAGAGATTAGTTCTAACCAACAGAAAGTAGACGTTAACGTTCATGTACGTACCGATGTTGACGGTAGTGGAAACATTTTACCAATCATCAGAACAGAGATAGACAACGCTGAAGAAGATCGTATGGTTGCGTTCTATCAGAATCTAAGCCCTAGCAATTGATAGACTTCTATAAAAGACCTAAAACATTATGAAAAAACCCCACCTTATCGGTGGGGTTTTTATGTCTAGAACTACACGTAAACCAACTTTGAAGATTTGACAGACTCATTAAAATTGTCATACGCTGATGATATCAGTGGTATACAAATTCAAGCATTATCATGTAAGCCACTGATTTAATGGGCTGAGAGTCCCACTGTTTTTGTGGATAACTAAAATAAAAGTGTCATGGAGTGTTCCAAACTTGATAACACTCGCTGCGATTAAGTGTTTACTGGCGTTAACAATCTTTTCAACAAACTCATCACTACAAGTGCCAACGTAACAAATGTTGCAAGCGGTAAAGCTATCCACAATTCGGGGTGAATTTGTACATTGAGATCGAATCCATATGTCATGACTGCGGCCACACAAACTTCCGCAGCGAATACCGCAACACCACTAGCAATCAACGCCATAATTCCGTACTCGGCCCACAGGGTTGTGTTGATCCGTTTCTTACTTGAACCTAATGTGCGATACAAACGAATCTCTTGTTGACGTTGGGACAAGCTTAACCTCAGTAGAGTAAAGATGAGCAGCAGACCAGCAACAACGCCTAAAAGAGCAAGGATGGTGATTGCTGATACGATTTGCTGAATCAAAGCCTGAATTTTCTCGCCCATAGTTCGGATATCTAAAACAGAGACCGTTGGGTGAGCACGTGACATTGACGTCAACAACGCTTCATTTCCTTCTTCAATCCTATAACTGATGAGGTAAGAACCAGGTAAATTAGCCATCACGTCAGATGAGAAAATAAAATAAAAGTTAGGCTTCATGTCACGCCATTCGACATAACGGATGGTATCTACTACTGCATCGTAATTCTGACTGTTTATTACAAAGCGCAGCGTATCACCGAGTTTGATGCCTAAATCATTTGCTACATCCGCTTCTACAGATACACTCCCTTTGTTTGTCCATTCACCCGAAAGCACATCATTATATTCTGGTAGGCTGTCTCCCCATGTCAGGTTTAGCTCTCGACGTATCGCGTCAGAACCTTCTCCTTCGTACTCAACCTCTTTGACGTTTTGACCGTTGATCTCTGTTAGTCGTCCACGAATTATTGGATAAGCTTGGGACCGCGTAACTCCATTTTTATCTAGGGTTTCTAGGTAGTTATCGAGCTCATAATCACCAATGTTTAAAGCGAACACATTTGGCGCGTCTGCAGGTAAGGTTCTCTCCCAATCAGCGAGAATATCGCTGCGCACAAGCCAAATGATAGACAGCAACATCAAAGATAATGCCAAAGCACCAAACTGTAGACCGCTGGTTACTGGCGTCCGGTTGATACGACTCAACGCAAGCTTCATTGCAGAATGGGTTGACATACGTGCAAACAGCTTTGTGAGTGTGACGCTAACTGCTGCGAGTACCACAAACAGTACCGCTATACCAGTGAGCACGATCCAAACTAAGGTGTTATCAGCATACAGTAAAAGTAATGGAATAACGGGCACTAGAACAAGTAACATTCGCTTCCAAGAACGTTGCGCTTTACCCTGCTGTAGCACTTCTAACGCGGGAGTTTTAATCAAGCCTAAAAGTGGTATACCGAGAGCAGGCACCGTAATCAAGACTGCTGAGATAAATGCCACCAAAAATGGTGTGACGCCGTAACTAGGGAGTGGGTCGGGTAATAAGTCTTTGAGTGGAATACGTAATAAATATTCCAGCCCGCTCCCTAACAATAGACCGACGACACTGGCACTAATGAGAAGGATTGTGACTTGAATAAATAACCACTTTTCAATCCATCGGCGGCTCGCACCAAGACTTTTCAACATCGCGATAGTTTGTGTCCGGCTGTTCACGTAATTTTGACAAGTAAGAACCAATGTTGTCGCTGCCATAATGATGACAATCGCTACGGTCAAAGACAGATACTGCGTCGTGCGTTCAAAAACCTCATTACTACGACTGGCAGTATCTTGCGTGCGCCAGCGATCGCTCGGAGAAAGCTGCGTATCATCTTGTAAGCTCTTTAGTGTTTTATCATCGGCTTGTAAAAATAGACGGTATTGAACTCGACTCCCAACTTGAATTGCTCCTGTTTTATCTACGTCACTTTGATGAATGTATGCAGAAGGCATTTGCTGAAATGGATTAAAGCTCAAGCCTGGTTCCATCAATACTGCGCCTGATACAGTAAACTCGGCATCGCCTATCGTGACGCTGTCACCTGAATTTACGTTTAGTTGAGTCATAATCCGCTCATCAAGCCAGAGTTGGTTCTCTTTAACGCGACCGGCCGGATTATTTTCAAGAACGAGCTCTCCCATTAAAGGGTAATTATCATCCACCGCCCTTACAGAAATAAGCTGCATACCATTATCGCTAAATGCCATAGTGGCAAATCGCGTCATCATCGAACGTTCAAGGTTTTCAGTCGAGGTTAACAACGTGTCCGGAATGGGATTAGCTGACACAAACACCGCATCTGCCGTTAATGCGTCCTTCCCTTGCTTGACGATCACCTGCTCCATTCGTTCTGCTAATGCAGAAAGCGCAAAGATACTCGCAATCACGAGAATAAGAGCAACGCTAATAGGCCAAAGGTTCCCCTGCCTTATTTCGCCGAAACTCCAACGTATCAAACTTTTATTCGGCGAGTGCTGTGTTGTACTGTTTTGCTCTGTGGATGTTGCTTCACTTGATGATACTGCAGACATTACATCTCCTCCTTAAGCTCACCCGCCTCCATACGATAAATACGGTCACATCGGCTTGCTAGATGACCATCGTGTGTTACTAAAATCAGAGTTGTCCCGTGCTGTTCATTAAGATCGAATAGCAGCTCAATCACTTTGTCTGCGGTTTGATGGTCAAGATTGCCGGTAGGCTCGTCTGCGAACAACAGCTCAGGCTGTGTCATAAATGCACGCGCTAGCGCAACTCGCTGTTGTTCACCACCAGATAACTGGCTTGGTAGATGATCGACACGTTTTTCCAATCCAACAGCAGCTAATAATTCCGCTGCTCTTGCTTCATCTTCGGCTTCACCACGTAAAAGACAAGGAAGCGTGACATTACGTAATGCACTCAAACTCGGGATTAACAAGAAACTTTGGAAAACGAAACCTAAAGAGTCAGCCCGAATTTTCGCACGTGCTTCATCGTCCAGTTTTGATAATTCATGACCTAATAAAGTAATTTCGCCTGATGTCGGCGTATCAAGACCAGCTAGCAACGTCATCAATGTTGACTTACCTGCACCGGAAGTTCCGACGATGGCGATTTTTTCTCCTTTTCGGATGTCAACATTTACGTCTTTGAGGATTGTTAATTGTTCTTGATTAGTAGAGACTTGTTTAGAAACCAAATTGGCTTGAACAATAGGTGCATTAAGTACAGGTGTTTGCATGATTCGTATACTTTCCTTAGTTCTATTTTTTTGTTTTTCCGCTACTGCACATGCGAGCGAAAAGCTACTTGTCTTGGGTGATAGCTTGAGTGCAGGCTATCAGATGCCGATCGAAGAGAGTTGGCCTAGCTTACTCCCTGATGCGTTGTCAGAACATGGTCAAGATGTAACAGTTATTAATGCCAGCATTTCTGGCGATACCACTGGCAATGGCTTAGCACGGTTACCTCAGTTGCTAACTCAGCATAGCCCGGACATGGTACTTATTGAGTTAGGTGCCAACGATGGACTGAGAGGTTTCCCTCCTAAACTTATTACGTCAAATCTTTCAAAAATGATTACCATGATAAAAGATTCTGGTGCGGACGTTGTCATGATGCAAATTCGGGTTCCACCTAATTATGGTAAGCGCTATAGCGATATGTTTTACGATATCTACCCTAAGCTTGCACAGCATCAACAAGTTGCCTTGATGCCATTCTTCTTAGAGCATGTTGTCACCAAACCAGAATGGATGATGGATGATGGCCTTCACCCAAAACCAGATGCACAACCTTGGATCGCTGATTTCGTTGCTCAAGAATTAATTAAACATCTCTAATTTTAATGGTCTAGCTCAATAAGTTTTACGTAACTTTACGTTAATCTATTTTCAATTCCACTCATCGAGGATAGATAACAACATGCGAATAGAACCGTTAATTCAAGGTGTTGTTGCTCGCTCTGCGCACCCCAAAGGGTGTCATGCATCTATTAAAGAGCAAATTGAATACGTAAAACGCGCCCCACAGATCAAAAAAGGCCCAAAACGGGTTTTAATTATTGGTGCCTCCTCTGGTTTCGGCCTAGCGGCCCGAATAGCCCTAACGTTCGGTGGCGCTAACGCCGATACCATTGGCGTCTCATTTGAGCGTGGCCCTTCAGAGAAAGGGGTTGGGAGTGCGGGTTGGTATAACAACGTCTTTTTTAAGCAAGAAGCAAATCAAACCGGGCATACCGCAATAAATATTGTTGGTGATGCATTCTCTGGTTCGGTGCGCAATCAAGTGATTGAAGCCATTGAAACGTACTTTGAGGGTGAAGTTGACTTAGTCATCTATAGCTTGGCAACCGGTGTTCGACCTAAACCTGAATCTGATGAGTTTTGGCGCAGTGTCATTAAACCTATTGGTGAGTCTGTCACTGGCGCTTCTATCATGCTGGAGAACGATAAGTGGATAGAAACCACCTTAACGCCAGCAACAGAAGAAGAAGCCAACGCCACCATTAAAGTAATGGGCGGCGAAGACTGGGAAAGCTGGATTGACACACTCATCAATAACGACTCTATTGCAAACGGCTGCAAAACCATCGCCTTTTCTTACATGGGCCCTGACATTACGCACCCAATTTATCTCGATGGTACGTTAGGTCGAGCGAAAATCGATTTACACCAAACCAGTCATTCATTAAACCTCAAACTCGCCAACTTTGACGGCGGTGCTTACGCAACCGTGTGTAAGGCGTTGGTGACGAAAGCCAGTGTATTCATCCCTGCTCTAAGCCCTTACCTGTTAGCGCTTTATCGAGTGACGAAGGAAAAAGGTACTCACGAACGCTGTATTGAACAAATGCAGCGGCTGTTTACTACGAAGTTATACGATCAAGAGAAAGTGCCAGTTGACGGTGAACGCTTGATTCGAATAGATGACTTGGAACTTGAACCGCAAGTTCAACAAGAAGTCCACGCTCTTTTAGAACAAATGAATGCTGATAACTTTAAAGAGATTGGTGATTACCAAGGTTTCAAAGATGAATTTATGAAGCTCAATGGCTTTAACTTTAAAGATGTCGACTATTCGCAAGATATTTCTATTGAATCGTTAATGTCGCTTAAGCCTTGATGCTTGTTATCTGTTTCAAGGATGAGATATGTGGCAACTATTCCTAGTCCTGAACACTTTTCAGGACTTTTTTTTGTTTCGAGCCCTAGCCACCCTATACTTAATTAAAAAGCGAGAACAAAATAGAGCAGTCTGCATTTTTAATTCACAGGAAGTGAAACCACGTAAAGGATGACCTATATGGGGAGATTGCAAACATTAGACTACGAAATCCCTGAGTCTATGCGAAGAAGTTGGCAGGAAATCGTCAACTTACTGGCTCAAATAACACACGTACCCACCACATTAATTATGCGTATCCATCCGGATCGCATAGAAGTAAATACATCTAGCGAAACTCTAGGTAATCCTTATCGTACTGGCGATGCAGAGCAGCTTGGTAACGGTTTGTATTGCGAGCAAGTTATAGAACAGAGAGGCGAGCTTGTAATCCCCAATGCGCTTGAAGATGAAGAATGGCAAAATAACCCAGACATCAAACTAGGCATGATTTCTTATTGCGGTTTACCGCTATTCTGGCCAAATGGGGAGACATTTGGAACAATCTGTATGCTTGACTCTGAGAGAAACGAGTACAGCGATAGTTACCGTCAGTTGCTTGAAACTTTCAAAGATTCAATCGAAGCACAGCTTTCAGTTGTGTACCAACAACATAAGCTTCAGCGACTTAACACCGAGCTAAAGAGTCGAATTGAAAATCGTACCACGGATTTAGCCCAGTTAAGTTACTCCTTAACACAAGAAATTGATCGCCGTAAAGCCGCGGAAAAACAAGTGAGCTACCAAAAAACACATGATCAGGGGACTGGATTTCTAAATCGTTCTGCACTTGAGAACATTGTCCAATACACCTTACAGTCGCTTGATAGTGATCAGCAATCGCTTGTGGTCATCAACATTGGTTTTAGTAACGCTCGCAGTATTCAGACCAGGCACGGGTTCGAGGTCTTTGACAACATTTTAAAAGAATTTCACTCCAGATTAACCAGACACGGTGCTAGCGGATTTATCACTGGTAGACCAAGTTCGAATGACATGGTTTTATTGATTTGGGGAGAGGATATTGAAGCTCGGTTAAATCAACTATTAGATGATATCACTAAAATTAGCGTAGATGGATTTGTCTTCAACAAAACAGAAATACATTTGCACACGTATATCGGTATAGTTCAAGCTTACAAAGATTGCAGCAATGCTAAGCGTATCCTTCAACATGCATGTTACGCGATGCTTCTATGTAAAGAATCCGGCGAACCTTTTAGTTATTTTAGAGAAAATCATTCGGCGGATCTCAATAGTCACAATGAACTGGAAAGTTACCTTTTACAAGCAGTGCGTAACGACGATTTAGTGTTGTACTTTCAACCTCAAGTAGACTCCAAAACACGTAAATGGATTGGCGCAGAAGCCTTGCTTCGTTGGAGACATCCAATACTTGGCGACGTTTCCAACGAAGCATTGATACATATGGCCGAACAAAACGGGCTTATCTTTGAAGTTGGCTCTTTTGTTCTGCGTACCGCGATAGACAAAGCGAAACAATGGTCTGAGTTAATCGATAACTTCAAAATTGCCGTCAACGTTTCTCCCATTCAATTACAAAACGTAAATTTTGCAGAACAAGTGCAACACCTACTCGACACTTTCCATTTGCCAGCACACTTTCTCGAACTCGAAGTAACCGAGAGCGCTCTAATTGCTGATGAAATAGTAGCACGCACAACGTTAAATAAGTTGCACAAACTAGGTGTGACATTGTCACTTGATGATTTTGGTACAGGATATGCTTCGTTCAGCTATTTAAAGAAATATCCGTTTGATGCCATCAAAATTGATAAAAGCTTCGTCCAGCAAATGGAAAAGTCAGATGATGATCGCGAGATCATTTGTTCAATCATACACATTGCAAAAAAACTGGAACTCCAAGTAGTGATCGAGGGCATTGAATCCCACCAACAAGAGCAGTTTCTTATTGGTGAGGGTTGTGATATCGGACAAGGTTTTCTTTATGGTAAACCTATGCCTTGTAATGAATTTGAGCAAAGTTTGTTTAATCAGCGCCTTTCTGGCGGGCAATACGCCTACTCTTCCTAAGCATTCTCTTTACTATGAGGGCGGTGGTTTCTATAATCGCCGCCCGCTTCTATTAAAAGGCCAATATCTTCATGGATCAGTTGACTGCCACGCTTAAGAAAATTGAAAAGCAGAACTACCGAGCTTATCAGCAAATCAAAGGTCAATACGACTTCACTGATTTCACTTTGTTTATCGATCATGTACAGGGTGACCCTTATGCATCGGCGTCACGTTTTCGTGCGACTCGCGCATGGTCTTTGACTGGTCTTGAGTGGCTAAGAGACGAGTCTCCTGCATTTCAAAGAGCTGCACGTGATTTTATTGCGCGTAGTTTTGAACAGTTTGCTAAACAAGAAAACTCAGTATCAATTTCACTGACAGGCCAAACTGTACTGGATAGCACCGCGGTGTTGTTTACTGAAGAAGGTATTGAACTGCGTTTTCGAGTTAACTTACCAGCCGAAGGTCGTTCAGTATTGGGGAAAAAAGCCAACAACATACTGACTTTCCACCTGCCTAAGTTTATCCGTCGAGCAACTTTAGAGCGTGAACTCGACAAAGCCGCTTTAATTAAGCACTGCCAAGTTGTTGAAGACCAAGATGCCCTACGAGAACAGTTAGAGGCCAATAACTTAGTCGCGTTTGTCGCAAACGGCAGTATTCTTCCTCGAATTGCAGGTAATTGCGACCTTCCAATGAAAGAAGCCGTTGAGTTTAAAGCCCCTGAATCTCTACAAGTCACTTTACATGCGCCAAACAAGGGCCATGTCACAGGATTAGGAATTCCAAAAGGTATCACACTGATTGTAGGTGGTGGCTTCCACGGTAAATCTACCTTATTAAATGCAATAGAGCGTTCAATTTACGATCATATTCCAGGAGATGGTCGCGAATACATTGTTGCCGATAACAAGGCTATGAAGATTCGTGCCGAAGATGGCCGATGCGTACACCACTTGAACCTGTCAAACTACATCAACCATTTACCGATGGGTAAAGATACGGCGGACTTTTCTACTCAAGACGCATCAGGCTCAACGTCGCAAGCCGCTTGGCTTCAAGAGTCTATTGAAGCGGGTGCAAGCACATTATTGATTGATGAAGATACTTCTGCTACCAACTTCATGATTAGAGATGAGCGTATGCAGGCATTGGTGGCAAAAGGTGATGAGCCAATTACTCCTCTCGTCGACCGCATTGGTCAATTACGAGATGATCTTGATACCTCTACCATTATCGTTATGGGTGGGTCGGGCGACTACTTAGACGTTGCCGATACCGTCATTCAAATGCACGACTACCAAGCCGTTGATGTGACTGAAAAAGCGAAAGAAGTTATCGCTCAGCACCCTACTCAACGCCATAACGAGTCAGAAGAACGTTTACAGACCTTCCCACCTCGAGCACTGAACCGCGTTGCGTTGATGAATATTCTTACTGACGGCAAGTTCCGTGTGAATGCGAAAGGCAAAGAGTCACTTCGATTTGGTAAAGAGTTTACTGATCTTAGCGCTTTGGAACAGATAGAGTCAGCCGATGAAGTCAACACAATTGGCTGGTTATGGTTCCAAATTGCTCAACTTCCAGGTTGGTGTAATCATCCGGCGAAGGAGATTGAAGAAATGCTGTCTGGTGAGTGGCATGCCGCTCTTCCTAAGCAAGGCGACTTAGCCAAACCACGCACACTAGACGTTATGGCTGCCCTCAACCGCATGCGAAAATCTCAGTTTAAGTCATCATGCTAGTTTTGATACGCTGACAGAGACAGTTCAATCAAAAGGCAGCTATAGTTAGCTGCCTTCCTTTATCTTTATTCTTAGCGAATCATTCGTTTCTCAGTACATTCCACGCTTCACAAAGAACTCTAAATCTTTCTGCATCGCCATTTTCTCGATCAGGATGCCAACGAAGCGCGAGTTTTCGCCATTGTTTTCTAATTTCCGCAGGCGTAGCGTCAGTGTTAAGTTCAAATAGTGACAGTGCCTTTGTCTTATCTACGCTGGCTACTGACGAACCACCGATGAACTTTTGATAAGTTGTCCAAAATTCATTCAACAGTCGACGCACTTCATCTTCGTCCGCTTCGTAATTGCGCCAATCTAAGTAATACTCACGCAAAGGATCATGAATATCGATCTTATGCCTCAAAGCTTCCATCGAAGACATGAGCTGAATATCCATGGCTTCGACTTGAAGCCAGCTATCCGGATACAGAGTGTCTTGCAGTTGATATAATGCATTCATGATCAGGAAATTTCTTTTGAATAAATCCTTATCGGGAGAGTCGTCCAGCTTTGAAATATAACCTTGTTCACCCAACGAGCTTGCCAAGGTGTGCACTTTCCAATTAGAGGGCTGTTTTCTCAGAATTTCTAACATTGGCCAAAGCAGCGGATTTTCTATTGCATGAGGCTCAATACTATTGACAGTACGTTGTCCTTCCATTCATCCTCTCTGACACGAGTTTAGGGCCCCATTCACGGCACAAAAAACATAATTTCCACTTTGTAGCATAAATGCAAAAAGGCCGATAGTCATTCACCATCGGCCTTTGTAAGGAGATCACGTAAAGGTTAAATAACCCCTAGCTCACGTAAACGTTCCATAAGGTAGCTATGTGCAGTGTAGCGCTCAGATAACACCACTTCCGGCTTTGGATGCAGGAACAACGGTAATGAGATACGTGACTTTTCTTGACGGCCACCCGTAGGGTTGATTACACGGTGAGTCGTTGAAGGGAAATAACCACCTGACGCTTCTTGAAGCATATCACCAATGTTGATGATTAAGTTTCCGAAGTCACATGGTACATCGATCCAATCACCCTCTTTACTCTTTACTTGCAGTCCAGGCTCATTGGCAGCAGGCAAAACCGTTAGCAGGTTAATGTCTTCATGCGCAGCAGCGCGAATAGCGCCGGGCTCTTCTTCGCCTGTCATCGGTGGGTAGTGAAGCACGCGTAGTAATGTTTTGTCGCTGTTATTGATCATTTCTGACAACGCGATAGAGAACTTCTCTTGAACGTCCTTAGGTGCGTACGCTTCAACCCAACCTAATAGCTCTTGAGCAAATGCATTGGCACGCTCGTAGTACTCTAAGATTTCAGCTTTAAGCTGCTCTGGGATCTGCCCCCAAGGGTAAACATGAAAGTACTCTTTGATGTCTTTCACTTTGTGCCCTTTCGCTACTTCAGACACTGAAGGTGGGAAATAGCCATCTTGGGTGTCTGCGTTAAAGTGAAAATCATTCTTTTGATCTGAACAGAAAAACTCATGCCAGTTTTTGTAAATTGACTCTACAAGCTCTTGTGGAATCGGGTGGTTTTTCAACACACCGAACCCCGTTTCGCGTAGAGAGGTAACGAACTGTTGAGCAGCATCGTCAGCAAGATAATCGACAGTTTCCAGTTTCATGGCTTTACTTCTTTTTTATTAGACTGAATCATGGATTCTATGGATGGGCATGTTGTAAATCAAACTTTAATGAAAAGTGCACGCGCAAACGTTTTAATGTTGAGCAGTTTGCCAATAAATCAACATTTTCAGTGATCAAAAAACCCATTAAAATATCAATTGCACACCGTTCAATTAAGTGCAATCATTAACACAATCTATGGAGTCCCACTGTAAGATAAATTGAAGGATCAAGTAACTCTATGAAAAGCACCTCGACACTCTTAGGATTAACGATTTTTTATGCCATCGTGTTTTTATTTTCTGCGTTGGAACCTAACTCACGCGCAGTTTGGTTTGCGGAGATTATCCCTGCGATTGGTATTCTTGTTGCTATTTGGGCGATTTCGATTCGCTATCAGTTCAGTAATACGGCTTACTTTTTAATGTTCATCTGGCTCTGTTTGCACACTATCGGTGCGAAATATACGTTCTCCGAAGTGCCGTTTGACTGGTTTAACGACATGATTGGTTCAGAGCGAAATAATTTTGATCGCGTTGCGCACTTTTCAATTGGCCTTTACGCATATCCGATCGCTGAATACTTGATAAACAAAAAACGGTTCAACAAAGCGTTCTCTTGCTGGTTTGCTTTGTTTGCTATCATGTCACTTGCTGCTGGCTATGAGATTATCGAATGGTGGTATGCGGAGTTGGCTGGTGGCGATGAGGGAATTGCCTTTCTGGGCTCGCAAGGTGACATATGGGACGCCCAGAAAGATATGTTGTGCGATACCGTTGGTGCAGTGTTGTCGTTATTCTTAATGTCGGCTCAACGTCGATTCTCTCAACCATTCTAAATAAGGGTTAAACCCATCAACAATTGGAACCTGTACGATTTGAGCTACCTCGTATTCGTGCAGGTTTTCTATTTTCTCTTCCACCAATTCATAAAGTTCTCGACGAGTTTTGATCACCAGCAACCATTCGTTGTCAGTACAAATCTCCCCTTTCCACACATAGTGACTTTCAATAGGCATCGTTTGAATACACGCGGCTAATTGAGCATCTAGCAAACCTTTAATGATCTGATCTCGATTTTTTTCATTACTGGTTGTACTTAAAACCATGCAATAGTCATGTTTCATACTCATTTTCTAGCCCTTTATTATTTCATCGTCACTTTGCCGCCAATCATTTTGTAAGCGGGGGTTCCTCTTACTAAAGTATCTCTTGCAAACTCTTGTCCGCAAGCGGGGCAAATACATGGGGTTTGTGTGAAATCGTCAACAATGCGCTCTTTGAAGCATTTAACCAGTGCGCCTTTCCCGCCTTTACGGTACTTAAATAGTTGAGTTTTACATTTAGAGCAAAAGATATCGACGGTTTTCGTCGGTTGTTTTTTATTCGGTTTCGCCATGGTTACTTTCTATATCCGGTTTGACCCATACATTATTAAAATCAAACCAACCTAAGGCATTACACTTTGCATTTTGTAACGCACCGCTGTGGTCTTTATTCACGCCTAGCCAGCAGTGAAACATAGGAATCACCTGACAGCTTTTTACTAACTGTCGTCCTAGCTCACGCGCAGGAAAGTCTGTGTGCATGCCGGCACGCCATTGATCGACAAGTTTAGCCCATTCACTAAAATCGTAACCTGAACTGAACTTCTCAATATCACTGTAATCCAGGAGCCAGCCCGCCAACGCGTCATTTCGGTTCGTTGCAATGCCCATAGCTTTCACCCAGATATCCACTTCCTCAGGCGCGGGCGGTTGAGAATCATAACGAATAAACTCAACCTCTATACCGTGCGGTTTTAAGAGTGTCTTGATGGCCTTGGCAACTACTGGAAACATCGGATGCTTTTTCTGATACGCTACGGAAATTACCTTATTAGCCTGTGGTACGCTGCCCGCTTCCGCTGGCCTGAGGTCAATCCAACCGGGCTTAAGGCCAAAGGCTTGCAATACTCCCAGTTCCATCACTTTATCTTGTGGAACATGCGCGTAAATCTGGTGACTGTTGAGGGTTTGCGAGAGGAACTCTGCCCAACGTGGATCTTTTGCAATTCCGGTGTTTTTGTTTAGTAATAGGAATGTACAGCCAGGGTCCAGCTCGACTTCATCGGATGAACCTTGTTTATCCATCTTCGGCTTTGACAGGCTTGGATAAACCATTGAAGAATAGGCTTCATCGATTACCCACACCTCCACTTGGTCAAGTAAAGGGCGAAAACCAAAATAGCCATCAAAAGCAGTCAAAATAAGACGCTTATCATCATTCATTTTAACTTGGAACGGCCCTGTCCCTATCGGTTGTCTATCGAAGCTTTCAGAACGCAAAGCACTCGGTAGCAAAATTTTTGCTTGCGACTCACTCAGAGCCAGAGGCAGGTAGCGATCAGGACGGACGAGCTCAATATCAACGGTCCATTCTTGTGGCGAAGACACCCGCTTTATGTGAGAAAACAAGTTCAAGCTATTTAACGCAAGCACACTTTCAAGAACACAACTGGTTGTTAACGGTTCACCGTTATGAAAGCGTACTCCACGACGAAGATAAAAACGCCAATGTGTATCAGAAATTGCTTCCCACGTGTGGGCTAAATCTGGTTGAAGTTGTTCATTTTCATCAAGGCGAGTGAGTCCGCTAAAAATTTGTCTGGCGATGTGCTGTTCAGAACGCCGCATCGGTTTCTGTGGGTTTAACATCGACAATGGTCGATAATAAGGCAAACGCACGACCTGCTCGCCCTGTCGATGTTGAAGCCCTAAATAACCTTGGATAACCTGCGTCAATCGTGCCGCATCGTTATCAAGCGCATCTAGAGCCTGACCGATTTTCCCTTCATCGAGATAACGCCTGGCGAGGTTTTCGCTGACGTCGCTTCGATTACGTTTAAAAACGAGTTTCGAAAGTTTTCCTCGACCCGCTGCCGGATGCCATTCAATCCAGCCCTCTTCTTCAAGTTTATTTAGAACAATACGAGCATTACGACGTGTACAAAACAACGCTTCGGTGATGTCTTCGAGCTGAACGTCCGTATCGTGACCGGAAAATTTTTCAAACAGTGTTTCGAACTGAACACGTAAACGAGGGCTACTCATAAAGAGGAAATTCTTATCTTGTTGTCGATAAGCTAAGTTTCCTCATTTTTTCCAAAAAGTGCAAACATCACACTATAAATTATTGAATATCGATACCAATTTCTCGCGAAAGTTCAGCCAGTTGTTCCTCGTTGTCCAGCTTGATAGACCATTTGCACTCTGCACCATGAGATAAAACAACGTTCGCTCCTCTACCCAGCAGCTGAATTGCATCGGTTTGTGCTTGCAAGGTTACCATTGCACTGCCGGAGAGCTTAATCACTATTTCACGCTGGGTTGCAATGATTTTTCCTAATGAAAACTCAATCACCACCTTAGTTTATACCGACTTTGTTTTGTGTTGTTTCACAGCGATGGTCAAGCGACTGGTACACACTAAACGGCCTCGCTCATCAGTGATATCGATTTGCCACACTTGCGTTGAAATACCCAGATGAAGCGGTTTTGCCGTACCAATCACATGACCACTTCGCATGGCTCGCACATGGTTCGCGTTAATATCTAAACCGACGCAGTAGCTGCCCTCATCGACAGAGAAGTTTGCAGCTAATGAGCCTAATGTTTCTGCGAGCACGACTGATGCACCACCGTGAAGCATTCCTAAAGGTTGATGAGTAAAGCTGCATACGGGCATGGTTGCTGTAAGGGAGTCGTCAGTGAAATCTGTATATTTAATTTGTAGGTGCTCGATCAGGGTATTTTTTGACGTGGCATTCAGAATCTCTATGCTTACGGGCTTTTTCCATATACTCATTGTTTTACTCTTAGTTTCACAAACTGGTTTGTTAGGTTGTAACGATGTGCTAGGAAGCTAGCATAGACGCTACTTGGGCATAACTTCAAGACGTAACATCTCACCTTCTTTATTAATCAGATGAATAACTTGATCCATGCATCATGTTACTATTTGGGTATATACTATTGCTTCAAAACAAAAAATTAAATGGAGCCTGTTATGAAGGTATGGATGAAAGCCTCTGCTCTTTTAACTATCGCGGGTTTAACAGCGTGTAGCGCATCACCGACGGGTCGCAACCAGATCCTGATGTTTTCAGATCAGGAAATGTCATCGCTTGGCGCTAAATCTTTCGAACAAATGAAGAAAGATATCCCAATCAGCAAAGATCGCAAAACGAATGCCTACGTTCAATGCGTTGCCAAACACATCACTGACACCATTCCCGCTCAATCTGGATTTAAAGACTGGGAAGTCGTTGTTTTTGATAGTGAACAAGTCAATGCGTTTGCTCTACCAGGTGGGAAGATCGGCGTGTATACCGGGCTTTTAGATGTCGCGAAAAACCAAGATCAGTTGGCAACAGTTATTGGTCACGAAGTCGCTCACGTCCTCGCTGACCACAGTAATGAACGTCTTTCACAAAGTCAGTTAGCAAATGCCGGGTTGTCTCTAGCAAACGTTGCCATTGGAGCTTCCGAGTACAAACAGTATCAACAAATGACGATGGCGGCACTTGGTGTCGGTGTCCAATACGGTGTTATTTTGCCATACGGTCGTACTCAGGAATCTGAGGCTGATATTGTCGGGCTGGAATTCATGGCAAAAGCAGGTTTCGACCCACGTCAAAGTGTCGATTTATGGAAAAATATGAGTGCTGCATCAGGTGGTTCTCAACCACCTGAATTCTTCTCAACCCACCCATCGCACAGTACGCGCATTAAAGATTTACAAGCAACCATAAATAAGCTGCCTGCGTATAACGCGAAAGCACCAAGATGTGGCTAATTCATTGCTACTATCGTCTACTACTTAAGCTTGCCAAATAAAAAAGCTCCCTAGGGAGCTTTTAATGATTCTAATCAAGTGCCCAATATCTGTAGCGGCAAACTTAACAAACTATCTCCGAGAGTGGCAAAATACCAGATGATAGAAACAAAACCTCCGACAGAGACCAAGTACCAAGCCAGTGAGAATAGCTGCCCATAACGGGTTAATGGCAATAAATGGCTTTGATGTCGAGCTCTCCATTCCATCACCACTTCCAACATTCCCATTAACAATAAAAACCCTAGCAACGTCAGACCGAAATAGTAACTGATAAAAATGCCTAATAAAGCGGTCGCAATACTGCCAACTAACCCGACCCAAGTATTCATTGAGAAGGTAATACTTTTGAGCACATGGCCACCATCTAATGGTAAAATAGGCAGCAGATTAAATAGGTTTAGCAAGGCGTTAAACACAGCAAGCCCAGCGAAGATCACCTCACCAGTCATCCAATAAAGCAAAGTAAAAACAATACTAAGTACTAAACCGAAAAATGGTCCCATGATTGAGATAACCACATCCTGCCAGCGCGTGTTTATCTTTTCGTCACTTAGCGCCAAACCACCTAGGAATGGAATCAAATAGATTCCTTTGGTCTTCATTCCAAAATACTTCATCGCTCTAATGTGACCATATTCATGAAAAACCAAACAAGCGATCAACGCTAGCGCGAACTCGATGGAAAATAGCCAAGAATATGCAGCGAGACTTGCAGACGCTAACGCCACTTTAATAACTTTCGCACTTTTAAGTGCTTTCATCCCAAGAGATACGAGGCCTATTACACTTAAACGCTTTTCGGATGGTGGCGTAACTTCTGGCACTTGGCGCTCGATGTCTTTTTCATTTCGACAACCTTCATTGACGAGCTCACCGTTAATTGTGACCTTGTAACTCAATTCAAACGGTTGCCATGTTAAAGAACACTCTAAATGACAGTTCAGGATTTCCTCACCCGCAGAGAGCCTAAACTGGTGTAGACAAGTCTCTGCGGTATTGTCACTGGCATCGATTTGAGACACCAACGTATTATCCCAATATAACTGCTGCCACCCAGCCATCGATCCTTCGAGCCTTAGCGAACGACCTAAAAATTCAACATTCAGTAATTCCAATGCGGTTCCTATTGCGTCTATTGAATAACTACATAGCGAGCGCGAATTATGCCTGTGAAGTGAAGAAACAGCAAAGCGAGCTATCTCTTGATTTGATCGTTATTTAACTATAAAGCTCACAAAACAATTCTGGTCGTACCATTCTCTTCAAAAATATAAAGATAATACATGCCCTTACAAGCCATCGTTTGACCTATGCATCATATTTAAAACGCAAAATACGCTCAAACTTTGACAAGTTATTAAACATACAATTAACATTACATTTACATCATCGTTGTATTTCGCGTATTAACAATTGGTGTAAGTACCACACAACAATTACAAGGACTTCGGTCCAGCATTATGACACCCTAGGAGGGTCAAGGATGAACAAGAAGCACTGCTCTCTGCTTACAATTTCAATATTGTTTGCGTGTAATGCCCACTCAGCGGGCTTCCAGGTAGCTGAACATTCGGCATCTGGTCTTGGTCGAGCATTTTCAGGTGAAGGGGCTGTCGCAGATAATGCCAGCGTCCTTGCTCGTAACCCTGCAGCAATGACACTTTTCAAAGAAGCTCAATTTTCGGGCGCGTTATCTATCATCGACCCTGAAGTCGATGTGTACGACACTGTAAACAATGAACACGCGAAAGATGTCGCTCCTTTACAGATCGTGCCAGCAGGTTATTACATCAGCCCTATCAATGATAACTGGGCTTGGGGTATCGGTATGTTCACAACATACGGTGTTGCTACCGACTATCCAAATGATATTTCCGCAGGTGATATGGCGGGTGACACTTCCCTACTTTCAGTAAACATCAACCCTAATGTCGCTTACCGTATCAACGAGTCTTTCAGTGTCGGTGGTGGTATCAACCTCGTATACGCTGAAGCAGAGCTGACTCGTCACAAAGGCGCACTCGCCGGTATTTTAGGTGGTAATAAGTCCGATAACCTTGTCGGCATGGAAGGCGAAACTTTCGCTTGGGGTTGGAATGTCGGCGCTTTATTTGAGCTAAATGAAAACAACCGTTTTGGCTTTGGCTACCGCTCTAAGGTTGATCTAGATTTTGATGACGGTGAGTTTAGTAGTTACGACTCTGGTCGAGCTTCATCACCAAAAGTGGATGGCCGTTTAAAAATCTCTCTTCCTTCAATTATCGAATTATCGGCTTTCCATCAATTGAATGAACAATGGGCTGTACATTACGGCTGGCAACAAACCGACTGGAGCACATTTAAAGAACTAAAAGCGACCAGTAACGAATGTAATGACGGAGTATGTTTCTTTAAACCTGAGAAATATGAAGACAACAATCGCTACTCCATTGGTGCAACTTACATACTTAATACAGACTGGACATTCCGTGCAGGCTTTGCGTACGACGAACAAGCAGGTGAAGCGACATTGAGTATCCCTGACAGTGACCGTTTTTGGTACAGCGCGGGCCTAACTTACGCAATGAGTGAGAATTTAACTTTCGATGCAGGCTTTGCACTTGTTAAGAGTAAATCAGGCTCTTTCACTGAGACAAATGCTCTGGGTGAAGAGATTAAGTTTGACTCAGAAGGTACTGCTTACATCAGCGCGGTACAGATGAACTACACCTTCAAATAATGGGATTACGGAGTAAACCAATGAAACACACGTTTAAATTATCAATGCTTTGTTCTGCAATCCTTCTTGCTGGTTGTGGTGATGATACCTCCAGCTCTGGTACTTCCGACAAAGTTCAATTTGAAGATGAAGTCCAAGCATTGCTTGATCGCGAAACATCCATCAGTTTTACGCTTCAAGGAGCGAACGCAGATGTACCGGCACCGTCTTACTTATTAATGGACACAAGCGATGGTACGCTTGGTCTGCCAACTGATGGCGATGATGCTTTAACCAACCCTAGAGCCTCGATGAATACGATGGATGGATGGTCAACGTCTATGCCAATCGTTCTGAACTTTAAAGGCGATGGTTTTGCAACGGGCATGTTGCCGTCTGGTGTTAAAGTCATCAAGATTAACCAACGCTTAACCGAGTGGGACGGTAAATCTAACCCAATCGAAGAGGTACTCGTTCAGAATCAGGACTACGTAGTTCAAGCAAAAGGTAACTCTCTATACGTCCAGTTCTTGGCTGCACTTGATGAGTCAAGCGAGTACATTTTTGCGGTTACACAAGATGTTACTGACGTGAATGGTGAGCCAATTGGTACATCAGCAAGTTATGCGACTGGTAAATCGAAAGAAATCGTTTATGAAACTGGCGACCTTGCTTCTGTTCAAGCAGTCACTCAGGCGGTTGAAGGCATTTTTGGTTTAGCTCAAGTTAACCCTAACGACATCGTTTACTCCTCATGGTTCAGTACCCAGTCTGTAGGTGATACGTTAGCGGCAGTCAAAGGAGTAACCGCTACTGGTTTTTCTACCGGCGCAAACACACTAAATACCGTTTACAAAAATGACTCAAACGAAGGTTCAGTTGACTTATCAACGGCCTACACAATAACGCTCGGTGAAACCCAAGACTTTAGCACTGCGCTAGACTCTGACGATGACTTTAGTAAATACATTAGCGATCTAGACGCAGCTAAAACGGCAATTAAAGGCCTTTACATGCAATCAGGTGCCGATGTAAGCGTAACACAAGGTGTGGTAAGACTGCCTCATTATCTGGAAAAAGGCACAAGCTGGAACATGCAACCAATGGTATCTGCGATGCCAAGCCTAGCGAAGCTAAGCGCAGCATTAGCGGATCCGAACGAGCAAGCAAACATGGTTCAGCAGCTATCAACAGGCGTTTTTGCAAATGATCCTGTTGATGTGACAAAGCTTGCTACAGATCCTACAGAGCAGCTAAAACTTGTTGGAGCTAAGCTTACTCTTACCGATGGTACCCAGCTTGATAGTGAGCGTATCATTACTCGCTACTCGCCTGTTCCCGTAGTGAAATCGGTTGAAGATGTCGAAGTACTGGTCTTCACACCTAAATCTGGCGTCGCGACAGACGTTGTGATTTATCAACACGGCATCACTTCAGCGAAAGAGAATGCGTACGCGTTCGCGTTCAATATGGTAAAAGCAGGTGTGGCAGTTATCGCTATTGACTTACCTATTCATGGTACGCGCAGCTTAGATGAACAACGTTCCGCAAATGCGAATGTACTGGCTTATCTAAATCTTTCCAACTTAGCCGTTGCGCGTGACAACCTACGTCAGAGTGTTCTGGATGTGTTAGGTTTGCGCGCTAGCTTGGTAGTATCTGCTCAAGGCGGTCTTTTAGCTGGAGGTCCTCTGCAAGGCTTCAACCCAATGACGGGTTCAAAAGTCAAAATGCTAGGTCATTCACTTGGCGGTATTGTAGCTACATCTGCCGTCGCAGCAGCAAACAATACATTGGGCAGCCCTACTGCGGATGCGCTGTACACCTTTAGTTCTGCATCAGTACAGAACTCTGGTGGACAAATTGGTAATTTGTTACTGGGTTCAGACAATTACGGCCCTCAGATCAAACATAACCTCGCTTATGCAGCATCAAAAGACTATGCGAATTACGCTGATGCATCATGTGCGGATCTAGAAGATAAAACATGTTACGAAGCATTTGAGGCTGCGGCAACGGAAGCTCAAGTAGCAGCGCTAGAAGCAGGTTTCTCACAATTTATCTATGCAGCACAGACTACACTAGACACTGTCGATCCGTTCACAAACGCTTCAGATTTAGTGGCATCTGGTTCGCTAACGACACCATTCTTTATGACAGAAGTGGATGGCGATAGCACAGTACCAAACAGCGTTCCAAGTGCACCATTCGCGGGTACTGAACCGCTTGCTAATAAGCTAGGGTTGAAGACTGTGAACAGTACGGACACTGATGTGAATGCAACTGCGAGCTTTGTACAGTTTAATGCTACTGCATCGCACAGTACTTTTGCTTCGCCAAATGGCACTCTGTCTGATATTGATCATCATGTAGAGATGCAGATGGAAAACACTGACTTCTTAATGGATGACGCACTAACAGGTGTCACTAACACTTCTGTTTTGAAGTAATCGCAACACCCTTCCTACCAAAGCCCAGTTTCTACTGGGCTTTTTCATTTCAATTCTATTCAAACCCACTCATATTTCCTCTGCTATAGTTAAATCGATGTCTTTGCCTAACTCACTTGTTTAAAAGGAAAACTCTATGCGCGTATTGACTGTTATTGCCACTGTATTACTTCTTTCTGCATGCGGAAGTAGCCAATATCTGATGTCGACAAATGAAGGGAAAATTATTACCTCTTACGGTAAACCAGACCTGAACGAGGAAACGGGTATGTACGAATATGAAGACATGGATGGTAAAGAAATGAGTATTTCAAAAGAGCAAATTGTCCAGATTGTCGAACGTTAACGACAGGCCCTCTGTAAATTAGAGGGCTATGTTCTAGCCACCCTCTCTCTAAATTTACCTCTTTTAGGCTTGTAATCGTTGTAGAATTGACACAACTAATTCATAAGCCAAAACAATTAATAGTGTCTTTTATACTTCCGTATTATTTATTTAGCGAATATTTTACATCTTCACCTTAATCAGGTTGAAGTATTGTAAAATCTAGTCTTTAATTCGCTAACACCCTTTTATTTCTCAGGATAAAGTGGATAATACCGCCACAAAATAACATTACTAAGGTGAGTCCTTATGTCTATTGAAGCTACTCTGCTTGCGCGCTGCGAGTCAAAATGTGAACTGTGTTCTTCTGAATCTCAACTAACTGCATACGCTGTCCCACCTCACGGTAATGTGACGGTTGATACTGCCATCATGGTTTGTGATAAGTGTCTGGGTGAGATCGATGAGCCAAAAGACATTAACCACTGGCGTTGTCTAAACGAAAGCATGTGGAGCCAGGTTCCTGCTGTACAAGTGACCGCATGGCGCCAACTCACTCGCCTAAACACAGAAAGCTGGGCTCAAGATGCTCTTGACATGATGTACATGGAAGAAGAGCAAATGAACTGGGCAATGAAAGGGATGTCTGCTGACGATAAAACGGTTGACTGTAACGGCACTGAACTTAAGAAAGGTGACGATGTAACAGTAATTAAAGACCTACCAGTAAAAGGCACTAATCAAGTAATCAAGCAAGGTACCGTGATTCGTGGTATTAGCCTTGGCGATGATCCAAAGCTAGTTTCGGGTAAGGCAAATGGTGGTCAGTCGATGTACGTGATCGCAGAATACTGCCGCAAGAAGTAATATCGCACTTCAGTCATGTCAAAACGGGGCACCAATGGTGCCCCGTTTTTCTATACAACACTTAATCTACTCTCATGTCTACCTCCTCTAGAGTGTTTCTTTTCTAGGGCGTAGGTTGAGTAGGCATGTTTTACAAATAAAAAATACCGGCTCATAGGCCGGTATTTCTTACATTATTTCAATATTAACGGTACATACCGATGTCTTTTTGAATATGTGCTGACAAGTCTTCTGCGTAGTAACTGCGTGGCGCAGTGTTATCTACAAATAGAATGTCCAGTAAGTGAGCAATCAGTCCTTTGAAGTTAACCGCGTAGGTTTTCTTATCCATAGAGGTTGGTAAAGCTACATTTGTCATTTGCATTGCTTGTGCCATGATTGCCTCTCTTTAAAAGCAGTAGTCTGTTTAGTTGGTTGTATATTAGTCAGTTTCTTATTGTTTAAGAAATGACAAATTTTACCCATTCAAATTAGAATTTCTAATAAAACAAACTCATTACAAAACTCAAAAATACAAATGAATAATAACGGCATAAATAATCACAATTGCTGTAATCACATTGAATAACTGAACATTACCTGCATAATCGCCCCTTAACTCACAACATATATTTAACAATATTTTTCGTTATTTCTTTTGATTTTTGTGCTTACTTTATATTTTTTGATTAGTAATATTAACGCTAGTTTGACGCTTCGCTTTATTTTTTAGGAGTGATGCCACCACTGCCGATGTCATCACAACAACTAAAAATGTGAGAGACCATGTTGTAGGAATCTCATATTCTGTTCCAACCAATAGCATTTTTACCCCGATAAACATCATGATTACTGATAATGCTGGTTTTAAGTATACAAACTTGTCTAACATTGCTTGAAGAACAAAGTACAGCGATCGCAAACCCAATAATGCAAATACGTTCGCGGCTAAGACTAAAAATGGCTCTCGCGTTACCGCGAATATAGCTGGTATAGAATCCAACGCAAACATAACGTCCATTACTGCAATGACACCAACAACGATCAGCATCGGTGTTGCCACCCACTTACCAGCTTGCTTTAAGATTAAGTGATTTCCTTGGTAGTCATCTGTAACTGGCAATACCTTTCGAATCAACTGCTCCGGATATGGATTAACCTCTTCTGCTTCGCCTTTGTCGCGAGCTAGCTTAACACCTGTCCAAATAAGGAAAGCAGCAAATAAGTACAATACCCAGTGATACTGTGCAAGTAACTGAGCACCAACCGCAATCATGACAGCGCGTAAAACTAGCGCACCTATCACCCCCCAAAGCAATGCTCTCGGACGCAAATGCTCCGGCACACTGTATTGTGCAAAGATGATGGCAAACACAAACAAGTTATCCACGCTTAACGACTTCTCTAGTAAGTAACCAGTTAAGAATGAAATCGTTGCTTTGTCGTTCGTATAAGCGCTATGTGGCGCGTAAAAGTCCCAGAATAAATAAATAGAACCTGCAAAAACAAAGGCAAGCAAGAACCAAAAAACACTCCAAACGATGGCTTTTTTCATCGTGATAACGCCACCACGTGTTTGATAGATATCAAGCGTAACAAGAACAAGGGTAAATAAACCAAAAGCACCATACATCGCTAATGATTCTTGAAGAGGCACCGATTGGCTCAATTGGGTGGTATTTTCGATAAGAGACATATTTCCTCCCATGGCGGAAGGACTTCGTTTGGTGACCTTCCGCAGACAATAACAACCAACAGCCACATAACGATTATGTGCTGCTAGTCAATGAATGCGTTGGTCTCGTTGAAGTGTTGACGTGAATAAACCACGTAACACCTTTACTTACCGGATAAGCTGATGCTTAACGAGATGACGATAAGTAAACTTGCGCTAACTACTCCCCAAACGTCGACATAATAACGCCGAGCGTCAGGCTTTCCAACAAAAAAAACCTTGTCTTATCGAAATAAAATTCTTATCAAAAATCAGGAAGCACTATAAAAAGAAAGAAATGGATTCAACCACCGCAACTATAGTAAACAGACAAAAAGCAGCAAATGGCTCAAGACAAACTCTTCATTGGTTAGAGGCCTAACGGGGAAGATAGATACAAAAAAGGAGCATTACTGCTCCCTTTTGTAGCATCCACATTCTTAGCAATTCAAAAGCCGCTTAGAGGCACAAAGTAGACCAGTGTTGACCAAATTGCGATCCAGGCAACCACGACTGCCGTATCTGCCCAATCTTTATTCCACATACTGCCATCCTCATCAACCCATGTAGTAAGTGGAGAGCAGCAAAATCAATACCAGTATCTATTATCGACGTCGCTTTGTGTAAAGTTTGTGACTTTGATTCAAACAGTTTGGCTCATCGGTCAGGAGTTCAATAAAACAATCAGCCATGGACAAACTGGTCACACGCCCTTCTCCTTTCATCTCCTGCAATGCGTCGTACCCCTCTTTCCCTTTCATCGTATAGGCAGAAGAAGTCCCTCGATACCAAACATCATCTTGAACATCTACCCATTGTTTACCATCAAAAATCACTAATGATTGAACTCTTTCACCTTTTGGGGCATCTGCGTGGTACTCGAAGTTTAAATTGTAAGTGTACGGATAACTGCCAGATCCAGTGCCTTCTACGCCATTGTTGAGTGCATTATTTATCGCTCCTTCAAGTGCACGGCGAATAGCGCTGCCTTTTACATCGTAAAAGCCGATAGGAACGGCAAAAGGCAACAGCCGTCCGGCAATGTCTGCCACTGTGATGTTGCCAGGGTTCAAAGAGGTTCGCACGCCACCCGCATTATGAATTGCAAATTGAACGTCATATCCACGTTTGTTTAAACAGTGCAGAAATGCTCGGGCAACGGAGGAAGCCAACTCACTCTCACCAAATTCATCGGGAATTCTCACATGACGCTTTTTGGTGTCAACACTAGCAATGACTTGTGACTGTAACTGCCTGACCTGAGGAATATACTTATCGCTCAGGATCGCTTGAGTTTCCGGGTGTTTCTTACAAACCACGACATTCGGTTGACCATGGATGAAGTCGCACGCGGTTTCGAATACACCTTGGTCGAGCTGTTGGTTTAGCGTCGAGTCCCAAAAAATACGTCGACCAAGCAACAGTTCATTTTGTCCACTCAACATCGTTGCTTTACCGTGTTCATCAAACTCAATGACGCAGTGCCCCATTGTCAAAGCATGGAAACCCGCTTGCACCACATAGGTATCATTAATTTTGATACCGTAGGGATCGTCTTGTCCTAACCCTATTGATGAAAAATCACCTTGCAACCGGTGGCTGTGTCCACCAACAATTATACCAATACCTGTGACTTGCTCAGCTAACTCTAAATCACCTTCATAACCTAAGTGGCTCAGAAGAATAATATTTTTTATACCTGATGAATGGATTTGTTTTACGGTCGCCTTGGCGGTTTCAATTGCTGAGTGAAAAGGCGTGTCTGCATCAGGGTTTGCGATGTCGCTCATTTTATCTATGGATAATCCGAAAATCGCGACCCGCTCACCATGGAATTCTTTAACAATGTATTGAGCGCTCTGTGTATCCGGTTGGTAACTATATACATCCTTGCAATCACTGATACGGTGAGGTTTTTTAAGTGACTCATTGGATAAATCCCAGTTGCCAGCAAGCAATGGGAACTGAGTACGTTGGCAAAACAATGCAACTGGCTCATTCCCCATATCTAATTCATGATTGCCTAACGCCATTGCATCAATCTTTAATGCGTTCAATAAGTCGGCATTGGCTTTGCCTTTAAATAGTGAGAAATACAGCGTGCCTTGGAAGCAATCTCCGGCGTGGAGGAACAACATCCCATGACCTTGGCGCTGAGCATCATCTCTTAACTGCTCGACTCTGGTTGCGATACGAGAAAAGCCGCCGGCGCTGACATAGGGCTCTAGCGTGAGTTCATTGTTTATCTTAAGCTTTAACTGTAATGACGTTGGTTCAAAGTAGGAATGTGTGTCATTGATGTGTGCCAGTTTGATTCTCACTGGCTTATGATTGTTATTCATCTTCATCTTCTCTTTTTTCATTCCTTATAATAATAAGAAGTGAATCATGACAGAATCATGAATTTTATGAAACTGCGATTTAGGATTTCATGTTTAAGTGATCACGATGCTGTCCCCTGGCTTTGAAAGCAAGCCTCGCTTATAACGGTCTCTATTCAGTAAGAGGCTCTCGTAATTTTGTGAACTGAGCTTAACTCAAAAATTCCGAATTCATATATGCTTAGGAGTAGCAAAATAACTCTCGATAATTCAAATAATTGCAAGGAGGATTGAGATGAGACTAGAACGCATCGAAATCTCCGGGTTTAGAGGCATCAAACGCCTTTCACTCTCTTTTGACGAACTCACCACGCTTATCGGTGAAAACACGTGGGGCAAATCATCATTACTCGATGCCCTTTCCATCGCATTACCTGCCAATGGCTCATTGTATCAATTCAAACTGAAAGATTTTCACGTTGACTACTCAATTTCTCATCCACAAACACAACACTTACAGATCATTGTTTGTTTTAAAGCACAGGATAAAAACGAAGTAAAAGCGGGACGCTACAGACGCATAAAGCCTACATGGTGCACCAACGAAGATGGTGAGCAAGTCATTTACTATCGTATTAGTGCGTCTCGCGATGAGCACGGCATTAATACAAAGTACGCGTTTTTGGATCATAACGGCAAACCCAAAAAACTTCACCACTCAGAGAAACTCGCTATTGAGTTAATGACACTTCATCCTGTAATCCGACTACGTGACTCCCGACGCTTCCCAGATTTAAACCATGTCAACGGCGATGGTAAAAATGCTCGGATTGAAAAACGAATCAACAACACCTGTCGACGCTTATTGGCTATGCCTGGCCATGTGAATAAAGGTGAGATTCGTAGTAGCCTCGACTCAATGCAAACGCTTGTTGAACACTATTTCGCGTTCAGAAGTGTCAGGAAAGGCAACCCACGCAAACCTCGTGATGGTCTTTTCTATACAAGCCCTTCCTCTGATAAAGGCTTGAGTCAGTTCTTGAAAGAAACCAATGACAAACAAAGCCGCTTGCTTTTAATGGGGTTACTCAATGCCTATCTTCAAGCTAAGGGTCCCACCGATTTAAGGCGCTGTGCGAGACCAATACTGATCATTGAAGATCCAGAAGGTCGACTGCATCCAACTCATCTAGCGAGAGCGTGGTCCTTATTGCAATTGTTGCCAATGCAAAAGATATTAACCACCAACAGTGGCACGTTACTCGGTTCTGTTCCACTGTATTCAATTCGACGTTTAATTCGGCTATCAGACAGAACCATCGCTAAGAGTTTAAACTCAACAAAGTTTGGTCGAGATGAGTTGCGCCGAATTGGTTTCCATATTCGTTTTCATCGTTCAGGAGCATTATTTGCGCGGTGCTGGTTACTTGTTGAGGGCGAAACCGAAGTTTGGCTTTTTCATGAACTGGCTCGTCAATGCGGGTATGACTTGGCTGCCGAAGGGGTTCAAATCGTTGAGTTTGCTCAATCAGGTCTAAAATCACTCATCAAAGTAGCAAAAGAGTTTGGTATTGATTGGCATGTCGTTACCGATGGCGACCCAGCAGGGAAAAAGTACGCGCATGCAGTACGAGCACAGCTCGACCATGATCAGGAAAGGCATCGACTTACGGAATTACCCGACCGAGACATCGAGCACTTTCTGTACAACAATGGGTTTGAACTTTTCTTTAAGGACATCATCAAAGTTCCTCATGACCACCCTATCCCTGCTAAAAAAGTCGTAAATCGTGTTTTGAAAAAACATGCAAAACCGGACTTAGCTTTGGCTATTGTTTCTCATTGTGAAGAGAAAGGCATGGAGTGTATTCCTGTTCTTCTGCGCTGGACACTTAAACGCGTTGTTACCATGGCCAACGGCAATACATGAGTTAGGCGTATTTTACACTCAGCGTATTGTCTTGTAATACAAAAAAAGCACACCAATTTGGTGTGCTTGTATCAAACATCATTAATTTTGATTAAGGGTATTGAGAGGGATAAAACTCAATACACAGTGGATACCAATAAGATCGGGGGTTCACTACTGTGCTTGCTCAGCAAGCGAAGAAGAAGTAGCGGTTGATTTCGTATGCAACCATAGCCCTGTCGCTTTCATTAGATAGCCAAACACACCACCTAGCAACAACGATGGAATGACAAGTTGCCAGTTTCCGTCAGCCGCAAATGTTGCGCATGAACCAATAAAAGTACCAGGGATGTACGCGAGCCAAGCCTGTTTAGCTTGAATACACATGAAGAATGCCACAATAGCGGTAATCACATAGCCAATAATTTCCAACCCCACGTAAGTGGAACCGTGAATAATTACCATTGCCCAGAATACGCCTGTCATATTGGTGATTAAGCTGATGCCTAGTCCTTTCAATCCGCTCGTTGGCGCTGCAAAGTAGCTCGTGCAACCTAAAAAACCAGCCCAAGAAAGCAAACCTAAAGAGATGGCGATCCAACCCCATACGCCAGATAAAATTCCAGTAGTGATAGAAATAGCTAAAAGTGTCGTCATGGTAGTCATACCTACTCGGCTATTATCGTACCTATATGGTTCAATAACTGCCTTCATACATTGAAATCAAGGACACATGTTAGATACATCAGCTCAGCTTATCGGTGATATCGATCACAATAAGATATTATTATTTTCACAATTTACATTAAAAGTTTGACGCAACCGATAAATCAACAGATTTAGGGAATAAACCAACTCATCTCGTAGGCATATTTAATCAACCTTTAAAGAACTGAAGGCTTCCCTTTCATCATTCGCAGTCCCTCTCTTTTAATGCAGTCGACTAATGGGTTTTCTGCCATATCTGAACGCCATATAAATGAAAGTGTCCTTTCCATTTTTAACTCAGGTACATTTAATGCCACAAGGTGACCTGCTTCTATATATCGCTCTACATCTAAATACGGTAAGCAAGTAAGGTACTGGCCATTAGCAACTAAACTACGTAACACCGGAACGTGTTCGTACTCGCGCCACACATCCAAATCTTCAATAAGGTGGTGAATAGAACTATCAAATGTTTTTCGTGTGCCAGAGCCATGCTCTCTTAGTACCCACTTCGCTTGCTCTAACTGCGCAAGGCTAACAGACTGATTACGCGCAAAAGGATGATGAGAAGCTGCGACAACAGTAAGATGATCACGACACCATACTTCTTGGTGTAAACGGTTATCATCACAGCGCCCTTCAATAATCCCTAAGTCATACTTGTAATCTAATACCCCATCAATCACTCCTTTCGTACTTTGTACACCGAGAGAAATACGCATTTCTGGAAAGTCATTATCAATGATACTGATAAGGTCGGGAACTAAGTGCTCTGCTGGGGTTTGACTCGCTCCCATACGAATCTCACCACTCAATAAATGTTGCTCATAGAAGCCCATTTCAATCTGCAATGCATCTTGTAGCAAGCGTTTTGCTTTTGGTCGTAACCACATCCCCCAATGGGTTAACGCCATTTGCTTGCCTTGCCTCTCAAACAACGGCCTGCCAAGCATCTTCTCTAATTGCGCAAGCGACATACTCGTCGCTGATTGTGTCAAAGCCAATTTTTCTGCGGCTTGGCTTACACTGCCGGTATCTGCAACTGCGTCAAAAACCGCTAATTGCTTAAGTGAGTAGCGCAAAGTGTCCTCCATTATTAGTGGGTATTTCCCAATCCCCACAATTGTTAAAGCATGCCCCAATAAGCAATAGAGTTCATTTTACCTGGCCCCGTAAAGTTATCAATTAATTTGATGAGGTTTCTAAATATTATCAATTTTACCTTACTAACCGTTCTCCCTATTCTGAGTACGCGGTTCGGGAACACCGCAAGCCTCAATGGTTTTGAAACCGAAGTCATTGAGGCTCTTAATAAAAACAACAATTTCATTTTTGAGTTAATAACCAAGGATTTTTTATGCGATTACAAATTAAGGAGTCAATATGGCGGTGACCAGTTCTCAAAATCACCAGTATTTTTCTCCAAAAGAGATGATGGTTGAAGCGGAAAAATTTGCGTTAAGTAAGGCAAACAAAACCAGCAGTATGACATTAAGCCTCGCCATTATGGCCGGCGCGTTCATCGGGTTAGCATTCTTGTTTTACATCACGGTGACCACCGGCAGTACGGGCGCGGGTTGGGGCTTGAGCCGCCTAGCTGGTGGACTCGCATTTAGCATGGGATTGATCCTCATAGTGATCTGCGGTGGTGAATTATTTACCAGCTCCGTCCTATCCAGTATTTCTTGGGCCAATAAGCAAATCTCGTTCGGTAAGATGCTTTCGATCTGGGGCAAAGTTTACGTTGGTAACTTTATTGGTGCGATGTTCCTACTTGCGCTGGTTACTGCTGCTGGTCTTTATCAGATGGATGGTGGTCAATGGGGATTAAATGCGCTTAACATCGCACAACACAAACTTCACCACACTCTCATTCAAGCGTTTGCACTCGGTATTCTCTGTAACCTGTTGGTCTGCCTAGCGATTTGGCTGACATTTAGTTCTGCAAATGCAATGACAAAAGCAGCAATGACAATTTTGCCTGTGGCAATGTTTGTCAGCAGCGGTTTTGAGCACTGTGTTGCGAACATGTTTATGGTTCCACTTGGTATTGTTATCGCGAATTTTGCACCTGAATCTTTTTGGGCATCTGTCGGTGTGCCCGCGTCACAATACACAGACCTAAACATTAGCCACTTTATCACCGCTAACTTGATTCCTGTCACGCTTGGCAACATCGTCGGCGGAGCGGTATTAGTTGGCCTTTCAAACTGGTGTATTTTTCGCCGACCAGAACTAAAAGCAGCGAATATTTCTTCTATCACTACAACTACAACTACAACACTGTCGTCAGTTAAGGATTTCACCATGAAAAATGCCTCTTTTGTTAAAGACATTATGAACCCAAAACCAGTCACCGTTCGTGCAGAAACTCCAATTGCAGCCGCTCTGGATGTGTTACTTGATAACAACGTAACTAGCGCACCTGTTGTAGACGTACAAAATCGATTAGTTGGCTTCTTCTCTGCTCACGATGTGATGGTAGAACTATGGTGTGAGGACTACATTCCGGTGAAAGACCAAAAAGTCGTCGACATCATGAGCCGAGATGTGGTCGCAATTGACGCTGGTGATCGCCTCGTTGATGTTGTGGAATTCCTATGTATCGATAAAGAGCAGTTGTACCCAGCGAGCAGTATGGGTATTGCCACTCGCTTGACGTCTTTGTCTCTCGAAGAACGCGCTAAAAGTATCAAAGTAAGTAAGCCACAAGTGCTTCCTGTGCTTGAAAATGGGCAGATGGTCGGGGTGGTTGCTCGTACTGAAGTATTAAAAGCACTACGCCCGATTTTTGGTGAGCGTTTAAACCTAGTGGAAAAAAGCGAGTTAGAAACAGCGTAATTCGCTAAACATTTACAACGTCTATTGGCTTTCAATCGCTATCACTGACTGGTTTATCGATGTTAGTGATGTGATTAAGATAATAAAAAAGCGCTCTTCAAGTGAAGAGCGCTTTTAGTGTATCTAAAAGGAACTAATTACTTCTTAATACCTTCGATATGAAGTTCCATATCGACGTAGCTTGAAGCACCCATTACTGGGATGTCAAAGTCAGCAAGCTCTAGGCGAGTGTTGCCAACAAAGCCAGCGCGCTCGCCGCCCCATGGGTCACTGCCAGCACCAACGAATTCAGCCTCAATAGTAATAGGCTTAGTAACACCGTGTAGCGTTAGATCACCAGTTACATCTAGTTTGCCATTGCCTTTATCAACCACTTTTGTGCTCGTAAAGGTTGCTTCACTGTATTTACCAGCATCGATGAAGTCACCACTACGAATGTGTTTGTCACGTTCAGCATGGTTTGAATCTAGGCTGGTTGTATCAACAACAACATTTACTTTTGAGTCAGCAATGTTGTTTTCATCAAAAGAAAAGTCACCAGAAAATGTATTGAAACGACCTTTGATGAAACTGTAACCCAAGTGGCTAACTTTAAAGTTGATTGAAGCGTGAGCACCTTTGGTATCGATGACATAATCTGCAGCTTGCGCACCAAATGGCAGTGCCATAGCGATAGCTAATCCTGTAGCGAAAAGTGACTTTTTCATTTTGAAGCTCCTAACATTTTTCTTAATGTGTTGTCTTTATCGATAAAGTGGTGTTTTAGTGCAGCAATAGCATGTAAACCTGCAATCAGGATGACTGCCCAAGCTGCATAGAAGTGAATCTCACCTGCAATATCTGATTGGCCTGGGAATAACTCTCCCGCTCCTGGCACGGTGAACCAATTAAACACTTCGATGCCGCGTCCATCAGACGTTGAAATGAGGTATCCTGAAACAAAGATGGTGACCAATAGTAGATACATGACACCATGCGCCGCTTTAGCAGCAAGCACTTCGTAACGTTTGCCTTCTACCTTTGGTGACGCCGTCACATGTTTCCATACGATGCGTGCCAAAGTTAAAATAGCGAGTAAAATACCGACAGAGCGATGGTAATGCGGCGCAGTTCGATACCATTCGCTGTAATAGCTAAGGTCGACCATCCACAAACCCACTGCAAATAGACCAATAATGCACAGCGCTGATAACCAATGCATCACGCGTGCAGTAAGGTTGTAATTCTTTACCAGTGTATCCATCTCAAGTTCCTAGATATATTCCTAAGTTAATGCTGAGCAAGAAACACTACATTAACCTATTTACGTCATATGAAACAGATTATTTACCATCATTTACATCCAGCCAATGGTACCGTATCTATCAAGTTGTTCGAATTTTTTGAAGGAACTTTAAATCGTTTGCAAAACTGAAACTTACAGCTTAACTTCTTGTTCTATCTCATACAGCTCTTCGGAAACTTCTAACATTCTGCGTTCAACCAGTAACTTAGCATCTTCAACACCCTTGTTATAGTAAATTGGCCCTAGTTTTTCTGTAATAAAATCAATTAGAAACTCACTATCGAACTGGCCAATTTCAACATCTAGCTCGTCTTGCATGTAATCTTGAATGGCGGTGGCCAGCGCCTCTTTTTGTGCGCGTTCTAGCTTTATCATTTTTTCCCTTTCAAATTTTTGTTCAACTTCTGCTTCTTTCGTGTTGCTCTATTAAAGATTAGACACGGTCATTTGTGAGAAATTTGGTGTTTAGATCAAGAAGTTGCCGAAGTAAATTAGTCTATTCTCAAAAGACTATGCTAACCTTTTGCAGTTCGTTTTGTAATTATTAAGGGATATTCTTTGCTACTCGACCTAGTTATTCAAAGTGTTAATGATTTTCAAGACGACTGTCTTAAGCTGTGTGAAAAGCATTACCCTGCGGTGCATAACCAAGGCATGAGTGAGCATCATCTTGGTCTCGCGTTTTCAAGAAGGATGGAACATACTTTTCGTCACTTTGGATACAACTGCGTGATAAAGCCAATCGAAGTGTTGGATTCTCCAGACCTTCCCCATCACTATCGAATTTCATCCGACATCGGCACTGTCTGGGTTCTGAGTCACCATATGGTCAGTGCCGGAAAATCTTGCCGGGAAAACTTACTCTCATCAATTACGGAATGGCAGAGTGAATATGGCTATGCCTTACAGCCTAATGACCTACTCTTTTTAGTTTGTGATCATTGGATAAGTCGCAGCAAAACGAGCCGAGAATTGCTTCATTGGTGGATGGGGGAACTACCCGATCAGATCAACGAATACACAGAACAAGGAATCACACTGTACACCAGCGAGTCGCAACTCACGCAATCGTTGGACACTCGATTCGGTATTAGCCCTTGTTACATTAAGTTTGGGCATCCTTTACGGCGTTCGAACAAACAGCAGTTAGTCAGAAAATATTTGCAGTTGTATGCCGTACTGCAATGGTAGCATCAAATTGAAGTGCTGAGATTATCAATTATTTCATCAATTTGTTTGATATCACTCGACAAAACTACCCATCCATTACCATCGTTCTTGCTTGAGTTAATGAGCACACTTAGATTCATTGCCAATGAAATAGAAAAATTAGCGCGATAACGCTGATGTTGAGACATTGATTTAGGTTGTGGTAACAATGATGAGCATCTCGCAACTACTTAGTTGCATCCGGAAAGAAGCCGACGGGCAGTATATTGCGAAATACGCGAACTTCACTCTCCGCAGTGTCTTTCAACCCATATATAAGAACGATATTTCCATCGTTGGCCTTGAAGCACTGGTAAGAATTAGCAATGCCAATGGCACCATGGTTAGGCCAGATCAGTTTTTCCAATCCAAAGCGACTCCCACTCAAGATTTGCTCAATGTTGAACGCTTAAGTCGCCTAATCCATATCAAAAATTTCTCTCAGTCTCGCTTTCACACAAAACAATTGTTTCTCAATGTATTACCGGTAGCGGCAGAGATACTAGTCAAAGACATCACTTATAACCGACTGCTAAAACAAACCATTTATGAATCGCATTTGATGAATGAACAAATCGTCATGGAGTTACTTGAATTGAAGGTGGAGGATGAACTCTCTTTGTCTCAAGCTGCTCGGGAGTTAAGTCTTGAAGGATTTAAATTAGCGATTGACGATTATGGCGTCAATGCATCGACAACTGAGCGAGTGAGAAGCGTTTGCCCAGATATAATCAAGATGGATCGCTCTTTATTGCTAAGGTATGAAAACGGTGATTTTAAAGCGCTTAACGATGCATTATCACTCGCAAAAGCGTTATGCTCTAAAACCGTTATCGAAGGAATTGAAACCGAGCATCAACTTCGCTTAATGAAAAAGCTCGGTTTCGATATGTATCAAGGGTACCTACTTGCTATCCCCCAAACGTTAGACGTCTATGAAGAGGCAAAAACAGCCTGACTATGTAAGAACAAAAGTTTGCGCGGTTTAGCGAGAGCTACGTGATTTACCACGATTCTTATGAATCGCCAATTTTGCTTTTAGCTTACGCTTCTCAGATGAACGACTACGACGACGCCCATTTTGTTCAGGCTCAACTTCTTCTACAAGACTTGGTTCGAAACCTGCCAGCCATTCTTGGGGTAAGCGTTGATCAAGCAGATTCTCGATAGCTTGCAACAAGTACTCCTCATCTCTACTCATCAGAGAAACCGCCAAACCTGACTTTCCAGCTCTTCCAGTGCGGCCAATTCGATGGACATAATCTTCTGCTTTGAATGGCATATCAAAGTTCACGACTTGTTCTAGCTCTTGAATATCTAACCCTCGTGCTGCCACATCGGTTGCAATCAAAGCACGTACCTTACCTTGTTTAAATTCATCCAAAGCTCTTTGGCGGGCACCCTGTGATTTATCACCGTTGATAGAAACCGCTTTGATGCCATCTAACTTGAGCTCTTTCGCTAACTCATCACTGCCTTGCTTCGTTTTTGTAAATACAAGCACTTGCTGCCAATTCCGCGAGCCAATTAAGTACGCTAGCAATTCACGTTTCCGTTTTTTATCCACTGGATAAACCATTTGTGTTACCGTTTCAGCAGTCGTATTTGCTGGTGAAACTTCGACTTCAACTGGCGATTCCATGAGTTTATACGCAATAGTTTTGATTCGCTTCTCAAATGTCGCAGAGAACAATAGGATCTGTTTCTCAGCAGGCAAACGTCGGAAGATGCGCTGCAAGTCAGGCCAAAATCCCATATCTAACATACGGTCGGCTTCGTCTAACACGAGCATACCGGTTTTAGAGATGTTTACGTTACCATTAAACAGGTGATCCAAAAGGCGGCCTGGCGTGGCAATCAAAATATCAGCGCCCTCTTCTAACTTTCTCTTTTGTACGCCAATGCTTGTACCACCATAAACACACACAATGCGAAGTTCTGTTTCTGCCGAGTACTGATTCAAATTATCAAATACCTGCTGTGCAAGCTCGCGTGTTGGAACCAAAATCAATGCTTGAGGTGTGCCGTTAAGTTTCTTTTGCTGAACGGTTTGTATGATAGGTAAACCAAACGCAGCCGTTTTTCCCGTACCAGTTTGTGCAGCAGCAAGTAAGTTTTTTCCTGCAAGGACGTGTGGAATTGACTTTTCTTGCACTGGTGTTGGCGTCACGATATTTAGATTGCCTAGCGTCTCGATTAGCTTTTGTTCGATGCCTAAATCAGCAAAATTAACAGACATGTGTAACCTCATTATTTTTGGAGCGCAGAGTTTACCAGAGCCCCTAAAGCCATACTACTTTTCTATCTCATTGAGTTGAGTCATTAAGCTGTTGCTGAAAATCATACGACTGGCGCAAAACATCTCGATAAAGTGACGAGAACTTCTCTTCTAATTCGGTGTAATCACTTTCAATCACTTTAAATGTTGTGGTTAAGTCTGCCATTCTAGGGCTTCTTTGCGACATCCGATGTAGTGCAAATTCTATATTGTCTAGATCTTGATAGGATTGAAGCCATCGGCCATGCCACATTCTGCTGTGGAGCACCAAAAAACGTGGCGGCAAATGTTCATGAACCTCTCGGTTTACTCGCTCGTATGCCGTTTGGACAAAGTGTTCGAGAGGCACGGAATGAAAGTCGTTCCAGTGTTTTGCGAGGCAATGATCCCAAAACATATCCAAAGCGATAGGTGCAAAACGTCTCGCAATACCAGTGAAATGAGGCTTACATTCGTTGACGATTGGATGATGGTCAGTAATACGGTCAACAAATCTATGTAATCTGATGCCATTTGAGATATCGCGATCATACAGCTTGCTTGGATCTCCTTTTACGAAGTCTCCAAGCAAGTTTCCCAATAAATGGCTGTTACTGTGATCTGCGATATGCAGGTGGGCTAGAAAGTTCATTCGACGCCAGTTTTGGCCTCTAGGGCTTGGTGTGACATGAACCTAGTATAACGTCAATTACGACGAGATGAGAGTGTTCCACTATTCGGCTTCGTTGTCTGAGCCAACGTATTCCGACAAGATAATGCCAATTTCAAGCGCATCTAGCAGCTCTAGGCTCTCATCGTTTTGGTATTGGTCGCTCATTGTGACCTCCTTTATTTTAAGCTCTCTTGCTTTTACTTGCTGACGGCCTGGCTCTTGCCATATCCACATCAGCAACTCCTTTTTATAGTCTTTATATGACACATTCATGACAGCGAGAAGTAAAGATTTAAAAACCTATGAGCATAATCAAAAGTAAACGATTGCAATTAGATTTCATATCCGCTTAACACTTTAGAGAAATGACTCTTTTATCAACATTCATGTCAATTTAAAGATATAACATACTGTTATAGGCGTCCTTAGATCTCATTTCTTAAACTAAATTTAGTATTCGTTACATATTTTGCTGATTAACTTCGCATATTTTGTTTCGATATAGCAATAGATTTGGTCAATATCTTTTATCTCTAATGGAGCTTTAAATGAGAGAAGTTGAGTTTAGAACGATAGACAGGCTGTTTATCAAGATGTCTATCAACGACAAAATGTGGGTTATATTCCTACTATTTTTAGTAGCCCTCACTTCAGTGGCTGGAAGCCGCTACTTCAATGAAATACAACAATTTGAGCAGCAAGCCATCTCGGCGAGCGAAGCGAAGCTTTCTGGTATCGTTGATGCTCAATCAAACCGCGCTACAGAAATTGACGGCGTATCGAAATCGAACCGCGTAAGCGAGAGTTCTTTTGTCGATGGGTCTGTGACCGCTTATGCCAAGTTGCATTCTGGAGAAGTGATTAAGCTGACTCAAAATGTGTCCACACAATACGAATCGTTAAAATCATCAGCTCTATCGTCACTATTACTCAGCTTCTTATGGGTTATTCCTTTTGCCCTATTCTCTTACTGGGTGGCAACGTTTATCGGAGGAGCTCTGTGGGTTTTATATACAACAACCGAAAAAATTGGTGACGGTGACTTAACCTCTCGTCTTGGTTTCCATCCAGGTCGAGATGAATTCGGTACCATCGGCTGTGCGCTAGACAAGTCTATGGATACCTTAAGTGAACTGGTTAATAGTGTTAAAAATAATGCAACGATGTTGAGCGAGACATCTTCTGCATTCGAAAAAGATATGCAGTTGAGTGAAACCCAGATATCTCATCAATATCAAACGCTTGATTCAGTCGCGACGGCAATGGAAGAAATGACAGCCTCTGCAAAGGAGGTATCAAGTATTTCTCAACAAGCAACGACGCAGTCAGACCAAGATGCCCAGAAGATCGAACTAAGCAGAAGCCGTGTACAAAACGTGATTGGCGAGATAGAGACGTTATCTAGCTATATTGAACAAGCCTCTACGTCAGTAACCAATTTAAACGAGAATACGACGCAGATTAATGACGTGATCACAACGATTAACGCCATTTCAGAACAAACTAATCTGTTGGCACTAAACGCAGCAATCGAAGCAGCCCGTGCTGGTGAACAAGGTCGTGGATTTGCAGTGGTTGCCGATGAAGTACGTACATTAGCAAGCAGAACTCAACAGGCAACAGTAGAGATCCAAGCCATGATTGAGAAGCTTCAAATTGAGAGCCAGAACATTGCTTCAATCACCAACCGAACCGTTCAGCAAGCTCAAACCAGCAGCCAGCTTATTGATGAAATCGGCCATGATGTTACCTCTATTGCCGAGTCAGCACGCTCATTAATGGACATGAGCATTCAGATTTCCACATCTGCTGAAGAACAAAGCGCAGTGGCTAACGATATTGCATCGGAACTTTCAGAAATTCGTAGTCAATCAAGCACAATCAGAGAAGTGGCGGAGCAATCTACCGCTGGCGTCGCTAATCTCACGCAAGCCTCCGTTTCTCTTGGTGAGATATTACAACGCTACCGCACCGCATAACATTGTGGAACTTATGATCAACAAGGGCTCCTTAAGGAACCCTTTTCTTTAAACCGTGTTCAACTATTACCTTCGATATTTTCTACGACATCCAAGTGGATATTTGAAGTGAATCTCAAGTTCTCGCTGTACCGGATGAAATAATGTTCTTAAACAAAGCGTTCCGCTATGCTTGATCTTGCCAATTCCAATTTGCTGCTGGAAAACAATATGAATAATTACAAAGACACAAAAGACATAGAGAACCTGAATTGCCCACTCTGCCAAGGAGATGAATATCTCATTTCATCGGATGGCGAGAAATTCACATGCGCTGCTTGCGGATTTCATACAAAAAACTTCTCATCTATCCAATGTCTACATCAAACGCCTTACCTACAGTCTAAACTTAAGCACATCCACAGCTTGAGTCCGGTTTGCCATTAGTAGGTCAAACAGAGCAGCCACACAGCTGCTCTTTTAATTCATCTAAATGATGGATGCGAATTACACGCTCGTCATCAACAAGATTGATAGCTTCACCATTAAATAACTGTATCGTTTTTATACCGGCGTTTAGTCCCGCCTCAACTCCTTTAGGCGTGTCATCAATATAAAGACAGTCACTTGGTAAAAAGCCCATGCTCATAGCACTGTACATGATTAAATCGGGCTCAGGCTTCCAACTATTCGCATCGAATGCCGAGAACACTTTCCCTCGGAAAGCATCGAGTAAACCGGTTAACTCCAAAGCGTATTCAATTTTATCTTTAGGTCCATTAGACGCCACACAATATTCGATATTATGCGAATCCAAAAACTGAATTAATCGTTTTGCGCCATCCATCGGCTGTAAGTGACGCACAAAAAGAGACTGGACTTCTTCTCGGTATTGCGGCTCTAAAACATCAATTGGGACTTTGATATCTTTCAATTCTTTAGTATCTAAAAGGATGTCAGCGAGCTTTCCTCCTTTAAAGTGAGAAACGCACTCTTCCATCGTTAACTCAGCCCCATGCTGGTTAAATACATTGACGAGCGCTTGGCAACACAGTCTTTCGCTGTCGACCAACGTACCATCACAGTCAAATATCACGCACTTAATATTGGTAATTGCCATAGCCATCTCCAGACGTCTTAAAGGCTCAAGCCCAAGCTGATTTTAAGAATGTTTGGATTAATCTTATTTGAGTTTGGGATTGTTGAAACGACGAGCTTGGCATTTCATGGAAATAGAAGGGAGCAATTACAGTTTTTCTAAGCAAGATCACCCAACGTCATCTTGCTTTACTTTTTATGCACATTGATGTGTAAGTTAGTTTTCGATAACCACTGAGTCTAACAGTTTTTGCTCGGTGCTTAGTCTTTTAGCCAGATCAGCCACAAACGAGCTTTTGTATTTTGATTCAGAAACAGCAACATCAGAGATGAGTGTATTTCCTTCGAGATGGCTAACAATAGCAGCACCAATTGGGACTCCAGATTTAAAACCAACATATAATTCAAAATCTGGCGTGAGGATAATCTGTGTCAGATATTCAATGATCATATCTTTATCATACTGCTGTTCCCAGCGCTGAGATTGCAAGATAGAGAACATAATGGTCAGTCGATGAAAATCGACCAGAAAAATATCGTCGGGGTTAAATTCAGAGTCACTTTCCAGTAGTGTGTCTTTGTCGACTACTTGATACGTTGCTTTTTCTAGCGTTTTGAAATAGACATCGCGCCCTTTCAAACTCTCTGGTGTCGGAAATTCAACTTCGACCAGATCATACAGCCATGTATTTTTACGCTCGATACTGGCTAACTGTTGTTCATTCATCTTGATACCTTCGTTTAGAGCAGTACATTAGCATGAAGCCCGCAACAAACCTAGCGCACATAGACCTTTCCGTGGCTAAATTTTGTTTTAGGTGCAAACCTCTGATAGATTTCATCAATATCTTTCCTAGTTAAGGACAAAAATAATGAAAAAGATGCTGTTAAGTGCATTGCTTGCTACTACTCTAGTTGGTTGTTCAGATAACGATGTTGCTGACGTGGGGCTCGGTTGGTTTACTTTGAAAGACATCAAAGTCGGTGAGTTGAAAGACGAGGTGGTAACAGGTGTCACATGTCACATCGCCTCTATCGAAGCGGATTTCAGCTTAGCAGATCCAAGTGATAGCTCAATATCATGTCGTCAGACTGGCGAAATCACACCGGAAATGATTGCAAAAATAGATAAGAGTAAGTCCGGTGAAATTGTATTTAAGAAGTCAAAAAGCATTTTCTTCAAAACAATGAAGGTTCGCCGTATTTATGATGCCGATAACCAAACCTTACTCTACTTGTCTTATACAACAAAAGAGACCGATGGTAGTTTTAAGCATAGCCTTTCGACAGTCCCACTTTGGGGTACCAAGGCTTACGTTGAGCCAACTGAAGTGAAAAAGTAACGCGGGTAAATTTAGTTAGCGCGGAGCAGGCTCTTTCCGGGCGCTGCTGAGCAACAAGTTTAAAAAACAACCCATTGCAATACGACAAGCGTCATAAATTGCAGCTGCTTTGGTTGCTATTTACTCAGCTCGCTGATTTTTTCAGCGAGCAGACTTCTTTGTAATAAATCGCCACGATTTTCATTTTTTTGTGATACAATCCCGCCTCTTTTTTTTCTCACTCAAGAACAAGCATGAAGTTTCCTGGTCAGCGTAAATCTAAACACTACTTCCCAACTCACGCTCGAGATCCATTAGTAAACCAAATCCGACAGGCACCTAAGCTATATCGCCCAACTATTGTTGGTGTCGGTCAAACCATTGTAGATATCGAAGCACGTGTAGATGACGCGTTTTTAGAGAAATACAACCTGAGTAAAGGACATTCGCTCGTTCTTGAAGAAAGCAAAGCAGATGCACTTTACGAAGAACTGGTTGAGCAAGGCCTGATCACACACCAATACCCAGGTGACACGATTGGCAATACTCTTCACAACTACTCGGTTTTAGCCGATAGCAAATCCGTTTTGCTCGGTGTGATGTCTAAGAACATTCAAGTCGGTTCTTTTGCTTACCGCTACCTTTGCCGTACGTCTTCACGCATGAACCTTAACCATTTACAAACGGTAGATGGCCCTATTGGTCGCTGCTACACCCTAATTTCTCAAGACGGTGAGCGTACATTTGCTATCAACGAAGGTCATATGAATCAACTACTTCCGGAAAGCATTCCTGAAGAGATCTTTGAGAAAGCATCAGCCCTGGTTGTTTCTTCTTACCTAATGCGTGGTAAAGAAGAAGATCCAATGCCTAAAGCGGTACAAAGAGCGATCGACTTTGCTAAGAAGCACGATGTCCCTGTTGTACTTACGCTAGGGACAAAGTACGTTATCGAAGGTAACGCACAGTGGTGGCAAGAATACATTCGCGAAAACATTTCTGTTGTCGCTATGAATGAAGAAGAAGGTGCGGCGCTAACAGGTGAAACAGAGCCGCTAGCTGCTGCTGATAAAGCACTTGAGTGGGTTGATCTCGTACTTTGTACAGCAGGACCAAATGGTCTGTACATGGCTGGTTACACCGACGAGAAAGTAAAACGAGAAACCACACACGACATCCTTGAAAGCTCCCTCGAAGCCTTTAACCAGTACGAGTTTAGTCGTGCGATGCGTAAAGAAGACTGTCAAAACCCAATGAAGGTCTACTCTCACATCGGCCCTTACCTTGGTGGACCACTAGAGATTAAGAACACTAACGGTGCAGGTGATGCAGCCCTTTCAGCCTTACTGCATGACATGGCAGCAAACTCTTTTCACCAAAAAGAAGTGCCTAACTCAGAAAAGCACGAAGTACGATGCTTAACCTACTCCTCACTTTCTCAGATTTGTAAATACGCAAACCGAGTAAGCTATGAAGTGTTGACGCAGCACTCTCCTCGCCTATCGCGAGCGCTTCCTGAACGAGAAGATAGCTTAGAAGAGACTTATTGGGATCGTTAAAACGACAACTTTAAAGCTAAAAATATATCAAGGTCACCATTTGGTGGCCTTTTTGTTTTTATCTAGCACTATAACGAGTAGATTTCGTTAGTATGTCGCACAATACGAAGCAGTAAACTCTTTACAAGCCTAACCGAAACAGTACCATCACCAAGCAGACCTTTGCCTCACAATAATACTCGTTATAACTCAGGTAGTTTTTCAACGCTACCCGTGTGCCACTTTGGGGATTCTCCATGCAGTCAGATATCGAAATTTGCCGAAACACACCACTTTTTTCTATTGATGTTATCGCGGAAAAAGTAGGACTATTGCCCGAAGAGTATGACACTCACGGGAAGCACAAAGCCAAAGTCCACCCAAAATGTTTGGAACGACTCAAAGCAAATGATGACGGTAAACTTGTACTCGTCACTGCGATCACGCCGACTCCTCTTGGCGAAGGAAAAACCGTTACGACGATAGGCCTGGCGCAAGGTTTAGCAAAGCTTAATCAATCTGTTATTGCATGTATAAGGCAACCTTCGATGGGACCCGTCTTCGGTATTAAAGGTGGCGCAGCGGGCGGCGGTTATTCTCAAGTAGCTCCAATGGAAGAGTTAAACTTACACCTTACTGGTGACATTCACGCAGTGACAGCGGCGCACAACCTTGCTTCAGCCGCTCTTGACGCTCGCTTGTTCCATGAGCAACGCGAGGGTTATGATGCCTTTGAATCACGCACCGGGTTAAGAGCACTTAAAATCGACACGGCAAGTATTACTTGGAAACGAGTGATGGACCATAATGATCGTGCACTACGTAAAGTCAAAATTGGCCTCAATGATGCAGGAAAAACCATCAATGGTTTCGAGCGTGACGAAGGGTTCGATATTTCAGCCGCTTCCGAGTTAATGGCTATAATTGCACTAGCCAAAGATTTAAAAGATTTACGTCAACGTATCGGGAAAATTGTCGTAGCGTACGATTTGAACGGAACCCCCGTCACTACGGAAGATCTACAAGTTGCAGGAGCAATGGCAGTAACACTAAAAGAGGCGATTGCACCAACACTGATGCAAACTCTAGAAGGTGTTCCTACGTTGATCCATGCAGGTCCATTTGCAAACATCGCCCATGGAAATTCATCCATTATCGCGGACGATATTGCGCTAAAACTGTCAGGTTACACGGTAACTGAAGCCGGTTTTGGTTCGGATATGGGATTTGAGAAAGCGTGTAACATTAAAGCTGCTGCCGCCAACAAAGCTCCTGACTGTGTAGTGATCGTAGCAACATTACGCGGCCTCAAAGCGAATTCTGGACACTACGATTTACGGCCAGGTATGGCTATTCCAGATTCCATTTTTAATCCGGACCAAGCAGCATTGGAGGCTGGGTTTGAAAATTTAAAATGGCACATAAATAACGTTCATAAATACGGTTTACCTGCTGTCGTTGCCATTAACCAGTTTCCACAAGATTGTGTGAAAGAGCTTAAAGCTCTTGAAGAGCTGATTCACCAATTCAATCCCGAAGTTAAAGTAGCCATCAGCACCGCTTTTTCGCAAGGCGGACAAGGCGCAACGGAACTAGCTCAACATGTTATTGATGCGTGTACCACGCCTGTAGAGTTTTGTCCGTTATACAACAAAGAGCAATCATTACTCGAAAAGCTCATGACAGTATGTGAAGCGGGCTATGGAGCAACCAATATAGAAATGACTCCTATCGCGACTGAACAGCTCAAACATTTTGAGCAATTAGGCTTTAACAACTTAGCGGTTTGCATCGCGAAGACACCACTATCGATAACCACAGACTCCGCAGTCAAAGGCGCACCAACTGGTTTTACCGTCCCAATCCGCGAGCTGCGCTTGTGTGCGGGCGCAGGATTCATTTATGCATTATCTGGATCCGTGATGACGATGCCAGGCTTACCTGATAAACCCGCATTTATGAATTTAGATCTTGATGATGAAGGAAATATCGTCGGTCTCTCTTAGTGCAGTGATAACGTATCACTATCAGTGATAGTGAACATATTCATTGAGTGAGTGGTCTACTTACCTATCCACTCACTCTCAACAACTGTGAAAAGAGTTGTCTCAGGCCTTCTACTCTTGAATTGTTGATACAAAGCTCTCTTGCCTTACATCAACGCGCCTGTTTTAGACCTTTAGAGTTAAGACGCTAACCCTAAGCCTTGTTTAGCCATAGTTATTAAGCTAGAAAACCCTATTTATCTTCTTGTTTTGTAGCCACTTTACATTGTAAATCCATACTTGTTGACCTCTCCTTTCTACAATTTTGCGCCAATTTGATGCACGGGCTATTTAGCGCTTCACTAATATGGTGCAGTTGTCTTACAGTGAAATTTTAACCTCCTTGATTTTTAAGGAGATATTCTATGGCTCGATTCTTGTAGTAGACTTTTCACTAATAAGCACATTAGCACATGCTTTTCAAAACCTCTGCGTTGCATACCACCTCCTTCAGGTTAGCACCGTTTTGATGCATGTCAGAAAAGGGAAAGGGAATACTATGGAAGACGCACTCGCCGTAATTTTAGCAGGAGGGATGGGGTCTAGACTCAGCCCACTCACCGATGACAGAACCAAGCCAGCCGTACCTTTTGGCGGAAAATATAGAATTATAGATTTCACACTAACCAATTGTTTACATTCGGGTTTACGCAAGATCCTTGTTTTAACCCAATATAAATCTCATTCACTTCAAAAACACTTACGAGACGGCTGGTCGATATTCAATCCAGAGCTAGGCGATTACATTACTGCTGTTCCACCACAAATGCGCAAAGGTGGTGCATGGTATGAAGGAACCGCCGATGCGATTTATCACAACATGTGGTTGCTATCGCGAAATGATGCAAAGTATGTGGTTGTGTTATCCGGCGATCATATCTATCGAATGGACTACGCCGCAATGCTTGAAGAGCATAAAGAGAAAGGTGCTAAGCTCACCGTTGCCTGTATGGATGTTCCCGTAGAGGATGCTTCAGCATTCGGTGTAATGGGCACCGCAGAAAACGGGCTCGTTACTTCGTTTATAGAGAAACCTGAAACCCCACCTACTCTTCCTGGAAGCGCGACCAGAAGCCTTGTTTCTATGGGAATATATATCTTTGATATGGATGTTTTAAAAGAAGCACTCGAAGACGACTCAAAACTCGATTCATCAAGCCATGACTTCGGAAAAGACATCATACCTAAGCTAATTGATACCGAATCCGTTTACGCTTATCAATTCTGTGGCAGTAAAGGGCGCGTCGATAAAGATTGCTATTGGCGCGACGTGGGTACCATTGATTCCTTCTATGAAGCGAATATGGATCTACTAGAACCTGTGCCGCCAATGAACCTTTATCAGTCTAATTGGGCGATTCGTACTTACGAGCCGCAGTTTCCACCAGCTCGTACTGTATCGTCGGCCACGGGTAATGAAGGCATTTTTATTAACTCCATCATTGCTACCGGTGTCATCAATTCCGGAGGCTCGGTACAGCACTCCATTATTTCCTCTAATGTACGCATTCAAGATAGTGCAACGGTAGTCGATTCCATCATTTTTGATGACGTAGAAGTCGGTGAAGGAAGTCAGTTGGTCAACTGCATAGTTGATAAACATGTTCGTATTCCGCCACATACTCAAATTGGCATCAACAAACTTGAAGATGCGAAGCGATTTAAAATCTCAGACAAAGGTATTGTCGTCATACCTGAAAGTTACCAATTCGATTAAACGACAAACTATCACAACAAAAAAGCGCACGATAATCATCGTGCGCTTTTGTTTAAATGCCTGTAAACATTAGGCTATAACAAATAATCCATAATAATTAGATGTTACATACCGTTGACCAGCTACCATCTGTACCCGGTTCAACCGCTGTCCACCAGTTCGCTTGGTAAACCACACCGTTGTGGATGATCTTATCGCCTTGGTTAGCGTGGCTTGGATTACCTGCCCAATCCGTTTGTGGCAGAGCTGGGTATGTCACTAAACCTGTCGTATCACACGTACCTGGTTCAGTGGTACCACCACCCGTGCCCGCATTGAGATCACCAATTGGTAGATCTGGCTGTTCAAACTTAAACGCAAACTCTTTACCACCAGAAATCACTGAGTAGTTAGCCGGACCAGAGATTGGTAGGTAGTAAACCATATCAAG